>CAZSHL010000101.1:0-5007 GCA_964606585.1 uncultured Piscirickettsiaceae bacterium | reverse complement strand
TGATTATGCCCCATATTTCTGCAGATGATGGTGACACCTACATTCCACTGACTCTAGAATTGGTTCTGATGAATATGCGTCGCTACCTTGCCGATCAAGAGCTTATTAACCTCGTGAGACCTGATTTAGGATACTAACTAAGTTGAACGATTAATATAAAATCATTAGTGATCAAAATCTTACAAAATTGTTTTTATGAATTACTAGACATAATAAGAGCAATGGAATATAAAATTGTTACGACATATACTCCGTTAATCTAAGAATTTATTATGCACTATAAATTGTTATGACTTCTTCCGTAGATGCTATTTTACTTTGCGGTGGCAAGGGTGTTCGACTAAGGCCACTTACTGAGACTCTGCCAAAACCATTAGTGCCGATTAAGGGGAAGCCAATACTTGGGCATATACTTGATCATTTATCTAGCAGTCCAATTGAGCACTATTATATTGCTGCAGGTTACGAGATTAATAAAATACATGAATATTTTTCAAGTTATTCTCTTAAAGAAAAAAAAGTTACCATTGTTGATACCGGTGAGGCAGAAATTATCAAACGTATTTATTCATGCGCCAAATTAATTAAAAGTGATGGTTTTCTGGTTCTTTATGGTGATACCTTGGCAGATATAAATATTAAACAATTATTACAATTTCATGCTAGTCATAATGGCCTCGCTACAATTACTTTGTGGCCTATGCGGAGTCCGTTTGGCGTTATGGAAGTTGGAAGTCAAGGGCGTGTTGAGTCTTATCTGGAAAAGCCGATACTTAATAAATGGATCAATATTGGTTTCTTTTATTTCTCTTCAGAGTTAATTTCAAAAATGGAAAGTTTTGAAAAATTTGAAGATTTTATTGAATACCTCGTCAATAAACAAGAATTGTATGCATTCAAACATACCGGAAAGCACATTACAGTAAATACGCTGCAAGAACTCAATGATGCAGAGCAAAACATCGACTCGTTAAAGGCAAATCATGAGTGATTATTGGAAAGATAAAAATGTTTTCATAACAGGGATAAATGGCTTTATAGGAGGCAACTTGGCAAAGGCATTACTCAATAATGGAGCTAAGATAACCGGACTTGTTCGTGACAGAGATTTTAGTACATTGCTCTTTTATGAAGGGCTTGCGGATAAAGTGCTTCTTATCGAGGGAGAATTGGCAAACAGAGAGTTACTCGAAAGAATTATTGCCGAGCAAGACATTGAAGCAGTGTTTCACTTTGCTGCGCAGGTAGAAGTCGGTGTTGCTATAAAAGATCCGTATCTAACCTTCGAATCTAATATTCGAGGAACCTATTGCTTGATGGAAGCGATTCGTAATAGCGGGAATAAAATACGTTCCATTGTTGTTGCTTCAACAGATAAGTCTTATGGTTCATACCCTAAAGAACGCATGCCATACAAGGAAGACTACCCGTTGATTCCTAAATATCCATACGATGTTTCCAAGGCCTGTGGAGATATGATTGCACAAACCTATGCAAGTGATATCTACCGTTTGCCAGTCGTGGTGACTCGATTTTGTAATATATATGGACCAGGGCAGTTAAATTTTTCAGCTATCATACCTGATGGAATCCGTTCAGCGCTTGGATATACAAAATTCATACCCAGAGGAGATGGAACTCAGATCAGAGATTTTATTTACGTTGAAGATGTTTCTGAGCTTTATATGTTGATTGGAGAATTATTAAACAATAATCCGCATAAATTTACGGGTGAAATATTTAATGCTGGTTCCAATGTACCTCATTCAGTCAAGAATATATTGGAAATGATCTTTTCTCTGATTGGAAATTCAGCAGAATTAGAAGAAATTATTTCTCTCATGAAGGATAGAAAAACGTCTGGTGAAATAGAAACCCAATTGATGGATTTTGAAAAAGTAAATAAGTTTACTGGCTGGAAGCCAAAACACTCCTTAGAGCAAGGTTTAAGTAAGACTATCGATTGGTATGTAAAGTATCTGCAGGCACAAAATGGGCCATAGGATTAGTTACAAAATCCATTAAGAACCCAATTAATACTAATTTATGAAAATACTTTTTTTAACCAAATATGATAGTCTTGCTGCAAGCTCAAGATTAAGAGCTTATCAGTATGCAATTAAGTTGGATCCTTCAAGATATGATGTAGACGTTAAACCTCTGCTTAGTGCTTATTATTTAGAAAAAAAATTTAAAGATCAGCATATAAGTTTTTTCTACTTAGTCTATCTATTTCTTAAAAGAGTATTAATTTTGGTAAATATTCAAAAATATAATGCCATCATTATACATTTTGAGTTATTTCCTTTCTTGCCTCCTATTTTTGAATGGTTTCTGTTTAAGACTAATAAAAAGATATATTTTGATTATGATGATGCTATTTATCATAACTATGATTTGTCAAATAATTTGTTAGCAAGATTATTTTTATCTTCAAAGATAAAATATTTAATGAGAGAGGCAGATGGAGTAATTTTAGGCAATAATTACATAGAAAAATATGCTAGATTTTCTGGAGCAAATAATATACTTAAATTGCCAACATTGGTTGATATTAATTCTTATATAGATAAACCTATGCGTTACATCCATAAAAAGAATTTTACAATTGGCTGGATTGGATCCCCATCAACTTCAAAGTACTTGGAGGTAGTAAAAGAACCTCTAATGAGGCTTGGAAAATTAACTCCAGTTACGTTATATCTTGTTGGTGCGAGCAATAAATTAAATCTTTCTATAGATAATGTTGACATTGTTTCTGTTAAGTGGTCTGAAAAAAATGAACAAAAAGCACTTAAAGAATTTGATGTTGGCATTATGCCGCTTTTTGATGAGCAATGGGAACAAGGAAAGTGTGCTTTTAAGCTGATTCAATATATGGCCTCTTTCTTACCCGTTGTTTCAAGCAATGTTGGAATGAATGCTGAAATTATTCATAATCATGGGAATGGATTTTTAGCATCAAGTTCAGATGAATGGTTTGATTCACTCTATCAAATTTTCCTTGATCATGACATGAGAAAAATCATGGGTAATAATGGTAGAAAGCTAATAGAGAAAGATTTTACAATTCAAACTAAACTCTCTGATTTTGAGAAGTTTATTACTGAAGAGATTCAACCATTAAAAAATTTTCCCTTATATCAAGAGTTTGAAAAATCCGAACCCAATGATATTACAGTTATTATTCCTTATCATAATGAGGAACAGTCACTTGGCAAAACTCTAGAAATAATTCGCCAACAAACGGAACTTCCAAAAGAAGTAATATTTGTCAACTCATCTTCTACCGATGGTGGCAGTGCATTCTTAAACAAATGGATTGAACAACATCAAGGAGAGAATGGTGTTCATTACAGAAATATCTTTGAAAATACAGATACACCTTCATCTTCAAAAAATGTTGGTATCCGTCTAGCTAACACTGAATGGATTGCTTTCATGGACTGTGGTTTGCTATTTTCAAACAACTTGCTTGAATCACAAATTTGTTATATTAATGACAGTGGATTGGATATTGTATCTGGGGTATGTGATCTTAGCGGGACAAATGTAATCGATAACTGCTGTTTAGCGCATACCTATGGATATCAAAGAAAAAGAGTAGTGGTTCCTTCTACACTGGTCAGAAAATCAACATTTAAAAAGACAGGCTTGTTTATCGAGAATCGTCGAGCTGGTTATGACTATGCATGGAAGATATATTTGAAGAAGGCGGCGCTATTGCGAGGGGTAAATTTAGATGTGGTTATCCGTTATGATGGAGTGAATTTTGCGGATTCGTTTATTTCTTTGTTTAAGAAGATGATTTTATATTCAAAGGCTTCAACTGCAATTCCCTATTACTACATGCCATATGTATTTGCTGTTTTAGCACTTTTACTCTTTGTTTCTATATTTATTAATCTCATTTTTTTAAGTGAGATTATATTAATTTATATTTTAGCTAGATGGTTTGTGATTCCAACAATTAAATCCAAAGGGATTTCGGTATTTCTTGACCACCCACTTACAATTATATATATGCTACCAGTAGGCATAGTAATGGACTTCGGCAGGATTATTGGTATATTTAGGGGAATCTATTTTTTTCATCTTGCTGGCAAAAAAAATTCCTAAATGAATGTTGATGATTAAACAGAAAAAGCTTTTGGAGATGAATGAAATTCCTGTAATCAATCTTCACTTAATGAAGAAGCTAAAGATTTAATTCTGAATAATTTTCTCTGAAATATTTGGCAGCACCGATAGAAGTAAGGGTTATGCTTTCAGATGGATTTGCCAATGCCTTTTCAAGTGTTAAATGCTTCGAGACAACACTGAAGGCCCTATCAATGTAGTGTTTATGCATTAATCTTCCAACATCTTCAACTGAGCCAGCAATCATAAATACTAGACATCCATTCCTTTTAGCGCATCTTGCAACACCAATAGGTGCTTTTCCTCCTATGCTTTGACTATCGAAACGGCCTTCACCTGTGATAACTAAATCAGCAACTCTAATTTGATGCTCGAAATCCATTGCATCCAAAATGATATTGATACCACTTTTGAGTTCTGCATTTAAAAAAGCAAGAAAAGCTGAACCTATTCCTCCAGCTGCGCCAGAACCTGGAACTTCTGAAACATCTTTTTGTATTGCGCTAGTTAAAATGTCAGAATAATGAGTCAGATTGACGTCCAGTTGGGTAATCATTTCACTATCAGCACCCTTTTGTGGAGCAAAAATAATTGAAGCCCCCTTTGGGCCAAGTAGTGGATTATCAACATCACACGCCACCTCAAATTTGACGCCTTGAAGACGTGAGTCTATTGCACTAGAGTCAATACTACAAAGAGAACTCAAACTACCGCCACCTTGGTTCAATTGATTTCCTGAAATATCAAGAAGCTGAACACCTAGAGCTTGCAACATACCTGCACCACCATCATTACAAGCACTTCCACCTAAGCCAACAATGATGTGATTTGCACCGTTATCCACTGCTGCCAATATGAGTTCTCCTA
>CAZSHL010000100.1:2289-5033 GCA_964606585.1 uncultured Piscirickettsiaceae bacterium | reverse complement strand
ATTTGAGATTGAACCTCCAATTGATAAGGAATTATTAACAATGGATAATGTTTTAGTTACACCTCATATTGGAGGTAGTACTGAAGAAGCTATTCTAGCAATGGGAATGGCGGCAATAGATGGCCTGGATAATGCGAAAGATCCTTCAAGCTTCTTATCCAAATAAGAATGCAAAAAAAAATAGCTCTCACATATGGAAAGGTTGATACGTCGTAAATCTGATTTATTGGTATGGGACCTAGATAATCAATCTGATGATAACTTACATAATGTTATTTATTGGAGTCGCTATACAAGTTCAGAATCGGATGGAATTTTCTCAATTCCTCAGTTAGTCGAAAAGAATGCAGATTACTTGAAGAACAAATATCTAAGATTAATTTATGAGTTTGGTGAAGCAAAAGTAAGCGGCAAAAGGATAATTGACCATTTAATAATTCGTCAAAACTTTAGTTATTGGTGGATGACGTTATTTGCTGAGAAATGTAATTATGCAAAATCACCTCAGATTGATAATATCATCAAGTTAATGGCATTAGAACAGTGGCTGCAAGAGAACAAATATCTGAAACTTAAGCTTGTGACAGCTAATGATGAACTTGCTATGTCAATGTCTCTATTAGCAAAAAGGTTGTTAATAGATTTTGAGTGGAAAAAAGAACAAAAGAGCAAGTCTAACAGAAGTGTAGTAAAGAAAGTTTTCCATGCTCTACCTAATATAATTCAATCACCGATCTGGTTGATGTATTATCTACTCTCCAACTGGCCGCTAAAAGGTGTTGGAGTGAGAGAGTGGAGAAAGACAACTGCCACTACAACTTTTGTCTCTTATCTTTTTAATTTAGTTCCAGAAGCGACAAAACAGGGTCGATATGAGAGTCGTTACTGGACAAAGTTGACCGATTTTTTGGATGACAATCAGTATTCTACAAATTGGCTGCATATTTATATGAAAGATAGCCTGTTGCCTTCAGCTAAAAAGGCGCACGATCTTATTCAACGGTTTAACCATATACAAAACGGCAATCAGGTACATGTAACGCTTGCATCTTTTTTAACCGTACCATTGATTTTTCGTACTCTACAAGATTGGTACAAAGTTGTTAAATTAAATAAGTTGGTTCGTAAACAACTACAGGTGAATAGTGGTTATCTTTGGCCATTATTTAAAAAAGATTGTCAAGATTCAATGTCTGGTATTCCAGCAATGAGTAATCTTCTCTACTTTAATTTATTTGAGAAATCGATGAGTGAGTTGCCAATACAGGAAAGAGGGTGTTATTTGCAAGAAAACCAAGGCTGGGAGTTTGGTTTTATCTCTGCTTGGCAATCAGCAGGGCATAAAGAAAATTTACTTGGTTTTCCCCCTTCAGCAGTTATTTATTGGGACTTGAGAAATTTTTTTGATCCTCGCAGTTATAAGCTCAAAAGTCAGTATGATTTACCCCTTCCTAACTATGTAGGGGTGAATGGAGAGGTATCAAAAAATACTTATTTGTGTGGCGGTTATCCACAACAGGATTTGATTGAAGTAGAGTCATTGCGCTATCTTTATTTATCTAATTTTTTTGTCCATCAAGCCAAAAGAGAAGCCGATATATCAAAAGGAAAAACGGTACTGGTGGTCGGAGATTACTTGAAAGAAAATACGTATAAACAGCTAAATTTACTTTCATCCGCACTCGCTGATGTTGATCAATCAGTCCGTTATATTATTAAACCACACCCAGCATGTCCAGTTAATATGTTGGATTTTCCAAGTTTACGCGGCGAGCTATCCACAAAACCCATTAAAGAACTGCTGATGATAAGTGATGTTGTGTATTCAAGTTTGATAACATCAGCTGCGATTGATGCCT
Organism: uncultured Piscirickettsiaceae bacterium; assembly: GCA_964606585.1. Classification (GTDB taxonomy): domain Bacteria; phylum Pseudomonadota; class Gammaproteobacteria; order PS1; family Pseudothioglobaceae; genus Pseudothioglobus. Next base: position 3,174 of record CAZSHL010000100.1, on the reverse strand, counting down.
ACTGTGCAGGACTACCGGTTATCACTCTGCTAGACGGAAAAACCTTAAATATGAGTCCATTGAGAGGTGTTAAAGGCGTATACTTCGTAAAAAATTCAGAGGATTTGTCGAGTGCGATTAACACTATAGAGGCAACTGATTTAGATCAAAAAGGATATTATTTCTATCTTGATCCGGGTTTGCCAAGATGGCATAAATGGCTGATTGATGATTTTGATAAAATGAATAAACAGAGTTTAAAGGTTAATGCAAATCCTTAAGAATTACAATGGAAAAAAAATTTTAGTTACAGGCCATACTGGTTTTAAAGGTTCCTGGCTCTCGATTTGGTTGAAACAACTAGGTGCAACAGTGCATGGCGTGTCGTTTAACATCCCATCCAATCCATCTCACTTTAGCACAACTAATCTATCGAGGCAGATAGAGGACCATAGACTTGATATCCGTGATACTGATTCTCTTGCTGCAATGGTACAGAAGATCCAGCCCGATTTTGTTTTTCATTTGGCAGCCCAGGCGCTAGTGCGTGCTTCTTATGAGAACCCATTAAAAACCATTACAACTAATGCAATTGGTTCTGCCAATCTGCTAGATGCGTTAAGAAGTCTAGATAAGCCTGTTGTGGCAATTATGATTACTAGTGATAAGGCTTATGATAATGTAGAGTGGGTTTGGGGTTATCGAGAGACCGATCGTTTAGGGGGTAAGGATCCTTATAGTGCTTCTAAAGGGATGGCAGAATTAGTAATTCGCACCTATGTAGAATCGTTCTTCAATTCTACAGATTCTAATGTACGTGTGGGTATCACAAGAGCAGGCAATGTGATTGGCGGTGGAGACTGGGCGGTTGATCGAATTGTGCCTGATTGTATGCAGGCATGGTCT
>CAZSHL010000100.1:0-2189 GCA_964606585.1 uncultured Piscirickettsiaceae bacterium | reverse complement strand
CATTGGCGGCCAACTTTACAATTTTCAGAGATGGTTAAAATGACAGTGGAATGGTATAAACGCTATTATCAAAATAGTAATCAATCAATGTATGATTTCACTGTCTCACAAATTGATGAATATACTGAATTGGCAAAAGTACAAGACATTAGTTGGAGTTATTAATGGCTATAAATGGAGTTACAACTACCCCACTTGCAATCATTGACACACAAGGGGGTGATGTGTTACATGCTATGAAGAGAAGTGATCAGGGTTATTCAGGTTTTGGTGAAGCCTATTTTTCCACTATTGAGTCTAAAGCAATCAAGGGGTGGAAGCGACACACAAAGATGATACTGAATCTGGTTGTACCTATTGGGTCAGTTCGTTTTATTTTATATGATAATCGAGAGAATCAAGATGATATTAATCAGTTTCAAGAAGTAATTCTTTCAATAGCAGATGGTTATTCTCGCCTAACCGTACCACCAATGATTTGGATAGGATTTCAGGGATTAGCTCAACAAACTAGTTTAGTACTGAATTTAGCTAATATTGAGCACTCACCAGAAGAGATTGAACGAAAAGAGCTTGATGAAATTAAATTTAATTGGAGTAAGTATTAGATGAAAGTAATTATTCTTGCAGGTGGCTTTGGAACTAGGCTATCTGAACAAACAGAAGTCATCCCTAAGCCAATGGTTACAATAGGTGGACGCCCTATTCTTTGGCATATTATGAAGACCTATGCCCATTTTGAGCATAAAGATTTTCATTTAGCGCTTGGCTATAAAGCAGAAATTATAAAAGAGTATTTTCTACACTATCGCTCTTTGAATGCAAATTTTACAGTTAACCTTTCTTCGGGTGTAGTTGAGCCGCACGAATTAGAAGATATTGATTGGCGAGTAACACTTGTTGACACAGGGTTTGAGTCGATGACGGGAGGTCGAGTAAAGAGAATGCAATCTTTCATTGGCAACGAGACATTTATGCTGACTTACGGTGATGGAGTTGCAGATATTGATATTGATGCTCTACTTAAGTTCCACAAAAGCCATGGCAAGATGGTTACAGTCTCAGCAGTGCATCCAGGTGCTCGTTTTGGCGAGTTAGAGATAAAAAAACAACAAGTTATTTCATTTCAAGAAAAGCCTCAAATAACCAAAGGTTGGATTAACGGCGGATACTTTGTTTTTGAACCAGAATTTTTTGATTTTATTGTTGGAGATCAAACCATACTGGAGCATGAGCCTTTGGAAAAAGTAGCTGCAATGGGTGAGCTTATGGCATATCATCATGATGGATATTGGCAATGCATGGACACCAAACGTGATAGAGACAATTTGGAGGAATTGTGGGAGTCTAATAAAGCACCTTGGAAGATTTGGTGAGCAAGACTACTCTCGTAAAAGACCGCATTCTTGTTGTAGGCGGTACAGGCTTTATTGGCACTCATATAGTTAAAGAAGCTTTAGTTCGTGGTTTACAGGTGACTATAATTTCTAAAAACCGTAAAGCTTTATCTGAAAGGATAAAAGATGTTGAGTATTTATCAACAGATATAAGTAAGAAAGATAGTTTATACAATCAATTAAAAGACAAGTCATTCCATTATGTAATAAATTTAGGTGGTTATGTTGATCACTCTAATTATTCTTCTGGGGGTGATAAGGTGTTTGATGTGCACTTTAATGGAACTAAAAATTTAATCAATTGTATAAATAAAGATACTTTAAGAAGTTTTATTCAAATTGGTAGTAGTGATGAATACGGGGCTAATGTAGCGCCTCAAAATGAAAGTCAGAGAGAATCTCCTATTTCGCCTTATTCGTTTGCAAAAGTTACAACAACTCATTTTTTGCAAATGCTTTATAGGACTGAACAGTTTCCAGTTGTTATTCTTAGGCCGTTTTTAGTGTATGGCCCTGGACAGGGCATGGAAAGATTTATCCCTCAAGTGATCAATGGGTGCATCGAAGGAAAGAAGTTTCCAACTTCTGAAGGCAAGCAGTTAAGAGATTTTTGTTTTATTAGTGATTTTGTTCGATCAATTTTCTCTTCAATCGATAATTCTGAAGCTTTTGGGAAAGTAATAAATATTGCATCTGGAGAACCAATCTCTATAAAAAATGTTGTTACTAAAATTCAAAACATTGTTACCACTGGTAGACCCCAGTTTGGCAAGGCTGCATATAGAGCTGGAG
>CAZSHL010000099.1:0-5035 GCA_964606585.1 uncultured Piscirickettsiaceae bacterium | reverse complement strand
GACAGCATCAGTTTGAGAAAGTGGAATTAGTACAAATTTCTAAGCCAAATGAGTCTTATGAGGTTCTTGAGGAGCTCACGCACAATGCAGAAGGCATTCTACAGCTGTTAGAGTTACCTTACCGTAAAGTAGAATTATGTACAGGCGATCTTGGCTTTTCATCAGCCAAAACTTATGACCTTGAAGTATGGCTACCAGGACAAAATACATATCGTGAAATTTCTTCATGTTCTTGTTTTGAAGCTTTTCAGGCAAGAAGAATGCAACTTAGATGGAAAAATCCAGAAACTAATACAACTGAGTCTCTCCACACTTTAAATGGCTCAGGACTGGCTGTAGGACGTACACTAGTAGCTGTAATTGAAAATTATCAGCAATCTGATGGTAGTATTAATATTCCAAAAGTTTTGCAAGGCTATATGGGTGGCCAAAATAAGATAAAATAACCCGTTTACTTTTTTTGGAGTTTAAGATGATAGCACCGGAGTTTTTTTTGATAGGTATGTTTGCGCTGATGTATTTTTTGTTGATTAGACCCCAACAAAAACGTGCAAAAGAACACAAGAAATTATTAAGTGAATTAAAAAAAGGTGACGAAGTTGTCACCAATGGTGGTGTGATTGGTAAAGTCACTTCTGTTGATGAGTCTTTTGCCGCCTTAGAGATTACTGATGGTGTAATTATAAAAGTCCAAAAGCAAGGCATCAATCAGAAAATGCCAAAAGGCAGTGTTAAGCTATAACCTATAAGCTATAGAAAAAAATGAATTATTATGCTGGATGGAAAAATGTTCTTATTGCATTTTTTCTTTTTTTATTAACCCTATATGCTTTGCCAAATATCTATGGCTCAGATTTAGCAATCCAAATATCAGGTGGCGGTGATTATATTGTCAATAATAAAGATGTTGCAGATATTGAAGATATCCTTAAAGATAAAGATATCAACTATAAATCAATTGGGCTTGCTAATAGTCGGATTATGGTCCGTTTTAATGATTCTCAATCTCAACTTTCATCTAAAGCGATATTAAAACAAACACTGAGTCGCAATTATGTTATCGCATTAAATCTTGCTCCGTCTATTCCAAATTGGCTCTCTAGTATAGGTGGAAAAGCAATGTCGCTAGGGCTAGACTTAAGAGGTGGTGTACACTTCTTGCTTGAAGTAGATATGGATGCCGTTGTAGCAACCTCAATAGATCGTTACGAAAATGAATTAAGAACACATCTGAAAAAAGATCGCTTATATAGACGAATTTTAAAAGAAGACAACTCTCTTATGATTACATTTAGAGAGCAAAACCTCAAAGATCAAGCTAAAAAAGTTATTAGAGATAAATTACCTAACCTGATAATCGTTGAAGGGAGTGAGGGAAAATTACAATTCAGATTGAAATTATCACCTGATGCAGAGAGTGTTGCAAAAAAAACTGCACTTAACCAAAATATTACCACTCTTCGTAACCGTGTAAATGAACTAGGTGTTGCTGAACCGACAATACAACAACAGGGTGCAGAAAGGATAGTCGTTCAACTTCCAGGCGTTCAAGACACTGCTAGAGCTAAAGAAATACTGGGTGCGGTTGCTACTTTAGAATTCAGATTGGTAGATGAAAAAAATGACCTTCAGACAGCAGTAAAATCTGGCAAGACTCCATCAGGATCAAAACTCTATTATTTTAGAGATGGTAGGCCATTATTACTCAAGTCAAGTGTTATTGTGACTGGGGAAAATATTGTTGATGCTTCCTCACGCATTGATCAAGAGAGTAACTCACCAATGGTTAATATTGTCTTGGATAATGCTGGCGGAAAGTCGATGCTTGAAACTACAAAGGAATATCTGCATCATCGAATGGCTGTGGTTTTCATTGAGAATAAGGTAGAAACAATAATCAAAGATGGGGAAACGATAAAGAGTCGTAGTAAAACGCAAGATATTATTAATGCAGCAACTATTCAAGGCACCTTTTCCAATAGATTTCAGATAACGGGAATAGATAGTTCAAGAGAGGCTCAAAATCTTGCATTATTGTTGAGAGCTGGATCTCTTTCTGCTCCAATTGAAATAATCGAAGAGAGAACTATTGGACCGAGTTTAGGTGCTGACAACATTCAAAAAGGGCTAATTTCGGTTTTAGTGGGCTTTGCATTTGTGCTGATTTTTATGGGTTGGCGTTATCGTGTTTTTGGTTTGGTGGCGAATGTTGCACTAACGCTCAATTTGATAACAATTGTTTCTATATTGTCTCTGCTTCAGGCAACCTTGACATTGCCAGGTATCGCTGGCATTGTTTTAACAGTAGGTATGGCAGTTGACGCCAATGTTTTAATTTTTGAACGTATTAAGGAAGAGCTGCGTTCAAACAATAATATACAAAAAGCGATTTCAGCTGGTTATGGGAAAGCTTTGCTAACTATTGCTGATGCAAATATTACAACATTGATTGCTTCTTTGGTTTTATTTAGCTTTGGAACTGGCCCTGTCAAGGGCTTTGCGGTAACACTTTCGATAGGTATTATCACTTCAATGTTTACTGCAATTATTGTATCTAGGGCAATAATCAACATTATATATGGTGGAAAAAAAGTCAAGGATTTAGCGATATGAATATGAGGTCAATAAAATTGCCAACTATAGATTTTGTGAATAAGCGAAAGTTTGCGCTTATTTTTTCTGCTTTGTTGCTGACAATTTCAGTTATTTCTCTTGCTTGGCAAGGACTTAAACTAGGTATTGATTTCACTGGTGGTACCTTAATTGAAGTAGGCTATAAACAAACAGCTGACCTTGAGGAGGTAAGGTCAAAACTATCAAGCACAAATTACATGGGCACCAATGTTCAGTACTTTGGCTCTGATACTGAGGTCTTAATTCAACTTGAACCTCAAGAAGTCTCTTCAGCTGAACTAAGTTCATCAATTATTCGTATGCTTGGTGAAGATATTGATGTGCGTCGTGTTGAATTTGTTGGACCTAAGGTGGGAGAGGAGTTAACTAATGATGGCGGTTTAGCTATGCTTTACGCATTGATAGGTATTTTGATTTATGTTGCCTTTAGGTTTGAATATCGTTTCGCTTTTGGGTCGATTAGCGCCTTAATTCATGATGTAATTATTACACTTGGTGTTTTTTCTTTGTTTCAGATAGAATTTGATTTAACCGTTTTAGCGGCGCTCTTGGCAGTTATTGGTTACTCACTCAATGACACTATTGTGGTTTTTGATAGGATTAGAGAAAATTTTCTTGCCACCAGGCATACTGAACCAAAACCAATCATAAATGATGCATTGAATCAAACACTTACACGAACATTGATGACATCATTGACAACGTTGTTAGTTCTTTTTGCTTTATTTTTCTTAGGCGGTGAAGTCATCCATAGTTTTGCTGGTGCCCTTATCATTGGTGTACTTATTGGTACATATTCATCGATATATGTTGCTAGCTCAATGATTATAGCGCTTGGTATTTCAAAAGAAGACATGATACCTTCAGAGAAGGAAAAGAAAGAGATTGACGCTAGACCCTAGGGTTTTACTTATTCATTAAAACGTTCAAAAACAAGGCATGCATTAGTGCCACCAAAACCAAAACTGTTCGATAGAATACGTTCAAGCTGAATATCTTGGTTTTTTCTAACAATAGGCATATCTTTGGCTTGTTCGTCGAGTGTTTCAATATTTACTGACTCGACCACAAAGTTGTTTTGCAGCATCAACAATGAGTAGATTGATTCGTTAACACCAGCTGCGCCAAGGGCATGTCCTGAAAGAGACTTTGTAGAGCCGATCAATGGTATGTTGTCTTTAAAGACTTCTTTGATTGCTTGCAGCTCCTTCATATCTCCTGCTGGTGTAGAAGTGCCATGTGCGTTTATATAATCAATTGGGCCATTTATATTATTAATTGCTATTTCCATGCATCTTTTTGCCCCTTCACCGGACGGCGCTACCATATCGTAACCATCTGATGTTGCACCATAGCCCACGAGTTCAGCAATAATATTTGCACCTCTAGTCTTGGCATGCTCTAAAGACTCAAGCACAAGTGCGCCACCACCACCTGATATAACAAAACCATCTCTGTCACCGTCATATGCACGTGAGGCTTTATTAGGAATATCATTGTACTTTGAGGAAAGAGCACCCATGGCGTCAAATAGCATTGTTAGTGACCAATCAAGCTCTTCACCACCACCAGCAAAGACTATATCTTGTTTTCCTAGTTGTATTTGTTCCATTGCATTTCCAATACAGTGTGCACTGGTCGAACAAGCAGAGCTGATAGAGTAATTAATTCCTTTTATTTGAAATAGCGTTGACAAGCAAGCTGAAGTTGTCGATCCCATAGTACGAGGAACGCGATACGGTCCGACACGCTTGATACCTTTGCTTCTCAAGATATCAGCTGATTCCACAATATTTTGATTAGAGGCACCTCCTGATCCCATAATTAGACCAGTACGTTCGTTTGAAATCATTTCAGGAGTTAGGTCTGCATGTTTGATGGCCTCATCTAAGGCAACTGCACTGTATATAGCTGCATCCGCCATAAAGCGCAACATTTTGCGATCAATAATATCACTAGTATCAACCTCAGCAATCGAGCCATGGATGCGAGATCTAAGCCCCATTTCTGCGTACTTTTCACAGTACTCAATGCCAGACTTCGCTTTTATTAAGGATTCAAGGACTTCAGTTTTATTGTTGCCTAAACTACAGACAATGCCCATTCCTGTTACGACAACACGATTCATTAGAAAGAAGCTGTGTCCGTGAATAGGCCAACTTTAAGGTTAGTTGCTTCGTAAATTAATTGCCCGTCAGCCTCCATTGAAGCGTCTGCTATTCCCATATAGAGTTTTCGCGCTACTACTCTTGAAAGGTTGACGTGATAGGCTACTTTCTTATTGCTTGGTAAGACTTGTCCCGTGAATTTAATTTGTCCAGCGCCTAGTGCTCTTCCTCTTCCAGACCCGCCTAACCAACCCAAATAAAAACCAACCAGTTGCCACATAGCATCAACTCCA
>CAZSHL010000098.1:0-5052 GCA_964606585.1 uncultured Piscirickettsiaceae bacterium | reverse complement strand
AAGTTTTACACCGCCTTTTCTTTTAGGTTCCCACATATCGAAAGGTGCCTTTTTGGGAATATAAAGGAGTGATATGTAGTCTAGTTTCCCTTCTAGTTTATTATGTATTTGGGTTAGAGGACCATCAAAATCGTATGTCAATGATTTATAGAATTCATCATAATCCTCTTGAGATATGTCTTTTTTATCCTGAGTCCAAAATGCATTAGCCTTATTTATCGTTTCATATTCTATAGTCTTAGCATCTTCGGATATTTTATTCATCAGGATTGGTACAGTAATGTGATCTGAATATTTTGAAACAATGCCTTTTACCCGATAATCATCTAAGAATTCACTTTCACTTTTCTTGATATTTAGTGTAATTGAAGTTCCGTAATTCTCAACATCAACTTTTTCGATAGAGTATTCACCTTTACCTTTTGATACCCATTTAGTTCCGTTTGATTTTTTATCACCAGCCTTTCTAGAAATCAGAGTGACGGTATTTGAAACAATAAAGGCAGAGTAAAATCCAACACCAAACTGACCAATAAGGTTTGAATCCTGAGCTTTATCCTTGTCTAAACTTTCAAGGTACTTACGAGTTCCTGAATTTGCAATTGTACCAATATTTTCCATAACCTCCTTTTCAGTCATTCCGACACCATTGTCTGTAATGGTTATGGTTCCAACATCCTTATCTACATCAATATGGATATTAAGTTCCTCTTTTCCTTCAACTAGAGAGTCATCAGAAAGAGATTCAAATTTAAGTTTGTCGATAGCATCCGAAGCGTTTGAAACCAGCTCCCTTAGAAAAATCTCCTTGTTTGAATAGAGAGAGTGAACCATCAAGTGAAGCAATTGTGACACTTCAGTTTGAAAAGCATGTGTTTGTTTATTACTCATCTTGTTTCCTTTAATCTTTTGTAAAATGGTGAGATATGGTCAAAAAGAAAAAAAACAAGTACCGAGATAGTGTTTTCGCCAATCAAATTGAGCAGTATATTGTCTATCTTAGTGTTGAAAGGCATTATTCTCCAAACACAATAACCGCCTACGAGCGTGATTTGTTCAGTTTGTTTGAATTTTGCAAAAAAAACAAGATATCAGACACTAGCGAAGTTGATTCAAAATTACTAAACATGTTTGTAATGAAATTACGCCACAAGGATGTTTCGAATGGATCAATTAAGAGATATCTTTCATCCATAAAGGGTTTTTTGAGCTTTTTGGTGCAAAATGGGATGCTTTCAACAAATCAGGCGACAAATATAAGTTCTCCTAAAATTTCTCATACATTACCGAAAACGATTGATTTTGATGATCTTAAAATGTTGTTAACAAGTCGAAGCAATAACTATCAAGAATTAAGATCTATTGCAATGATTGAAATTATGTATTCTTGTGGATTACGAGTTTCAGAGTTAGTTAATATTGATATCGTTGACCTTGATTTAACTGAAGGCTTTGTTCGCGTTAAGGGTAAAGGTGGCAAAATTAGATATTCACCTATTGGAAAAAGTCCGATAGAGTCAATAAAGTCATATTTAGTAAAACGTCCAGAAACTGACTCTGATGCCTTATTTGTCAACAATAAAAACAATAGGATTAATCCTCGTTCAGTTCAAAACATAGTTAAAAACAGAGCCTTAGAAGTAGGAATCACTGTTAATATTCACCCACATATGCTAAGACATGCGGCCGCAACTCATTTCTTGCAATCAAGTCACGATTTGAGATCAGTTCAAGAATTTTTGGGGCATAAAAGCATCAAAAGTACCCAGATATATACTCACCTAGATTTTTTAGAATTATCAAAAGTCTATGATGAGTTTCATCCTAGAGCGAAAAAATGAAGTTATCAGATAAACACTTGTTGGCATTGGAGCATCTTAAAAAGGGAGTTATAGCACATCCAACAGATACTGTCTATGGCCTTGCCTGTTTAGCCAACAATCCAAATGCAATTAAAAAACTGATAAATCTAAAGGGCAGGGATGTAGGCAAGGGCTTTATATTGCTGGCATCCAACTTGTCCTATATATTGCCATATATTGATATGAATCTAGACAAGAAGTTGATAAAGAAGCTTTCATTTAAAACAACGGTTCCAACTACCTATTTAGTACCTAAATCTACAAGCATTTCGAGTTTAATTTGTGGTTCAAGTGATTACGTTGCTGTGCGAATTACCTCTGACCCCTTGATTTGTTATTTCTGCGAAAGTACGGGTTCGGCATTGATATCTTCTAGCGCAAATCCACAAGGTAAAAAAATTGCCACTAGTATAAATGAATTGAAAAGATATTTTGATGATAATCTTTCCTATGCTTTGCCTCCTAATATATATAATTCAAAACCTTCACACATAATTAATTTGGTGACCGGGGAGCAAATTCGATGATCGAACAGGTGCAAAGCTATCTCTTAAATTTACAGAAAAAAATTTGTAGTGAAATTGAATTGATGGATGGTTTAGCTACTTTTCGTGAGGACAGCTGGGTGAAACAAAATGACAGAGGAAATGGAATCACAAAAGTTATATCAAATGGCAAGGTATTCGAAAAAGGTGGAGTAAATTTCTCAGTAGTTAGAGGGGATAGTTTGCCAGTATCTGCTACCTCATTGAGGCCTGAATTAGAGGGAAGTAAATATACTGCAATGGGCGTATCACTTGTGTTTCATCCTTTAAATCCTTACGTACCAACCTCTCACGCAAATGTACGTTTCTTCATCACTGAGAAATCTGGGCAAAAACCTGTCTGGTGGTTTGGCGGAGGATTTGATTTAACTCCTTACTATGGTTTTGAGGAAGATGCAGTTCATTGGCACCAAACTGCCAAAAAGGCTTGTCAAAGTTTTGGTGAAGATGTTTACCCGAAATATAAAAAATGTTGTGACGAATACTTTTATCTTATACATAGAAATGAACCACGTGGCGTTGGCGGTATTTTTTTTGATGATCTAAATAGTGGTAATTTCGAGAAATGTTTTGACTTTATGAAGAGTATCGGTGATCACTATACAGAAGCCTATTTACCAATTGTAGATAGACGTAAAGATACAAACTATGGAGAAAGAGAAAGAAATTTCCAACTTCATCGTAGAGGTCGATATGTAGAATTTAATTTAATCTATGATCGAGGTACTGTTTTTGGTCTACATAGTGGTGGAAGAATAGAATCCATATTGATGTCGCTTCCACCTGAAGTGAAATGGAGCTATGACTACAAAGTTCAAAAGGGTAGTGATGAAGAGAAACTTTTTACCGACTTTTTAACTATTAAGGAATGGATATAATGAGTAATTTATTAGATGTAAAAAAGCTACTGTGTCCAATGCCTGTAATAAAGCTTAGTCAAGCTATCAAAAACATTTCAGATCGTGAAATAATTGAAGTTCATGCCACTGATCCTGGCGTTAAACAAGATATTCCTGCTTGGTGTCGTGTTCATGGTCACGAAATTTTGAGCGTTATAGAAGATGATGAAAAGATTATTTTGAAGGTTAAAAAGAATAACTGAAGAACCAAAATAATAAGGTATAATTTCTTTCTGAAAAATGCTCATTAAAGAGCTCATGAGTATCAACTCATAACTGTTTGCAACGGCGCAGACATCCTGGCAAAGCCTGTCAACTTTTTTTGTTATTTAATTAATAGGAGTTACTATGTCTGCAAAAGATGTAATGAAAATAATTGAAGATCAGGATGTAAAGTTTGTAGATTTTCGATTTACTGATACGATTGGCAAGGAACAACATGTCAGTGTACCTGCTCACACAATGGACGCCAAAAAACTTGGGACAGGTCAAATGTTTGACGGCTCATCGATTTCTGGATGGAAAGATATTAATGAATCTGACATGATTTTATTGCCTGACACGACAACGGCAGTTATAGATCCATTTACCGAAGAAGTTACTTTAAATATTCGTTGTAATATTGTCGAACCTTCTGATATGAAAGGTTATGTAAAAGATCCACGCTCACTTGCAAAACGTGCTGAAGCCTATCTCATTGAGAGTGGTATTGGTGATACTGCTTTTTTTGGAAATGAACCAGAATTCTTTGTTTTTGATAGCGTTAAATGGGATGCTGGATTTGGTTTAGGTAAGGCTTTTTATGAAATAAGTTCTGAGGAGGCTGCATGGAGTTCTGGTGAAGATATTGAGGGTGGTAATAAAGGACATCGTCCACATATTAAGGGTGGATACTTTCCTGTTCCTCCTGTTGATTCTTTACACGACCTAAGATCTCAAATGTGTTTGGCAATTGAAGAGATGGGTGTGACTACTGAAGTACATCATCATGAAGTTGGAACCGCAGGTCAATGTGAAATCGGTGCACTTTTTAATACGCTTGTAAAAAAAGCCGATGAAACGCAGATTTTAAAATACTGTGTTCACAATGTTGCAAACCTTTACGGTAAAACAGCTACATTTATGCCCAAGCCAATTGCGGTAGATAACGGTAACGGTATGCATGTTCACATGTCTTTATCTAAAAATGGTGTTAATCTATTTGATGGCGATAGTTATGGTAATCTGAGCGATACAGCGCTTCATTATATTGGTGGAATTATTAAGCATGCTCGCGCACTTAATGCATTTACAAATCCATCTACAAACTCTTACAAACGCCTAGTTCCAGGATTCGAGGCTCCGGAAATGTTATGTTATTCAGCAAAAAATAGATCAGCTGCTATACGTATTCCATTTGTTTCAAATCCTAAAGGGCGACGTATTGAAGTGCGTTTTCCGGATTCAACTTCAAATCCTTACTTGGCATTTTCAGCATTATTAATGGCAGGTCTTGATGGAATTAAAAATAAGATACATCCAGGTGAGCCAGCTGATCAGGATTTGTATGACTCTGATACCAAAGGTATACCAAAGGTTAGCGGTATGCTTCATATAGCGCTTGAGGAATTAGATAAAGATCGTGAATTCCTAAAGCAAGGCGGTGTATTTACTGATGAAGTGATTGATTCCTTTATCGAGTTGAAGATGCAAGAAGTTACTGCGATGAGATCTACACCTCAACCACTAGAGTTTGATCTTTACTAT
>CAZSHL010000097.1:0-5122 GCA_964606585.1 uncultured Piscirickettsiaceae bacterium | reverse complement strand
ACACTATTGAGATGAACATCTAAATCACTCCACTCAGTTTGAAGCCACATTTCCAAGGCTACATAAACACTCGCGGCGCCTCCAGTTGTGGTAGTCATAATAAAATGGTTGTCACTGATACAAGAAGAAACGCCATCATCTATGATCATTCCTTTTTCGTTGCACATTAATCCATAACGACAACTTCCAGGTTTGAGTTTCATCCATGCATTGGTATAGATTCTAGACAAGAACTCCCTTGCATCAGGACCCTGAATATCAATCTTTCCTAGAGTCGAAGCGTCCATCATCCCAAGGGAGGTTCTAACAGCTAGACATTCTCTATGCACCGCTTGATGAATGTTTTCACCAGATTTTGGGTAGTACCAAGGTCGATACCATTGACCAACGATTTCAAACTCTGCACCACTTTCCACATGTGAATCATGAATAGTTGTATATCTTTGTGGATCGAAAAAATTACCATTTTCACGACCCGCTAAAGCACCCAAATCAATACCCGTATATGCAGGGCGGAAAGTAGTAGTTCCTACTTCAGAAATCGGCTTTTCAAGAAATTGTGCTGCAACTGCGATGCCATTGATATTGCCCGTTTTACCTTGGTCGGTACCAAAGCCCATTGCCGTATAGCGCTTGATATGTTCGATTGAACGGTACCCCTCTTTAATTGATATCGCAATATCATTCGTCGTTACGTCGTTTTGCAGATCAATAAAGACCTTAGGGCGATCAATAATTTTGCGAGGCGTAAAGAAAGTACTCACAGAATAAGTATTAATATGGTTTTCACTTAGCTCATCAACGTCAACTTTATCAAGAATACCCAAATTATGTAATGTTAATCTTGCCTTGTTTCTTCCATCAATAATGCTGTCCTGCCAACTTCCAACACCCGCAACTGCTCCACAAACTTGCCTATTATTACGGAATTCCTGAGTTAAGAATGACTGAGAATTTTCATTAAATGATGTCTTTGCTCCACTATGGCAGTCTAAATGAACAACTGGGTTAAAGCCCCCAGAACTTGCCAATAAGTCGCATTCTAATGTCTCTGTCTCGTTGCCAATCTCCCATCTGGATTCTATATATTTGGTTGGCGATATCTGTACACTTTTTATACAACCAGATCCATTTGCCTTAACAACTGCATAGCCTTGAAGCACTTTTATGCCACTATTCTTGAGTTGATCTACTAAGGGGTTTATATTATCTCCGGACCTTATATCAATGACAGTTGAAACGATATTGTTTAACTGTAAGTCTCTAGCGGTTTGATAGATACTATCATTATTGCCATAAACAATAGGATTACTACCGGAAATAACACCAAACTCGTTAAGGTAGCTCCTGACCGACTGACTAAGCATAATATTGCTCAAATCATTAGATTCAAAGAGCATTGGCCTTTCATGAGATCCTGTTGCCAAGATGACTTCTTTAGCTCGAATCTTGTGAAGAATTTTTCTTGGTCTCTGAATCTCTTTATCCACAAGCGATTGACCGGTCGCGATGGTCTCGAGAACCTCAATATAGTTTTGGTCATGCCAAGCATACGCGGTTGAGTTATAAAACACTTTAAAACGACCTGATTGCTCTTTTGCTAATTTATTTAAGGCATCAATGCTGTTTTGGTACCATTCACTGGCCATCTTATTAGAGGCAACTTCATTAAGTAATTCGCCACCCAACCTTGGGCGCTCGTCTAACAAGATAACTCTTTCATTATTTGAACTACTTAAAATCTCAACAGCAGCTGCAATACCTGCCGATCCTGCACCAATAATTAAAATTTCAGTATGATGATGGATATGTTCATATACATCAACATCTTCTTCAGTTGGTGATTTTGAAAATCCCGAAAGCTTACGAATACTATCTTCAACTTTAGCCCAAACTTTTTGTTTAATAAAGGTTTTATAATAAAAACCTGCTGGCATAAAACGATGCAGTGGCTTAATCAATGCACGCAAATCGAAACCTTCAGGATTGGTTGAACTTTGCGCACTTAGGCCATCATATATTTGAATCTCAGTGGCCCTAAGATTAGGAGTGTAGCGACTATCAAACTCCAAAGAAATTAATGCATTAGGTTCTTCAACTCCACAAGCCATAATGCCACGTTTACGACCATATTTAAAACTTCTAGCAAATAACAGAACATCATTTGCCAACAATGCAGACGCTAAAGTATCGCCTTCATAGCCACTATAACTTTTATTATTAAATACAAACGTAATCGGTTTCGAACGATCTATTTGATGACTTGATTGATGTTCAACTCTCATAACATTTACTCAGTAATTTCAGCACCAAAAGGGGCTACCTGTAGTATTTCATGAGTTATTGTTGAACGCTTAAGTATAAAATATTTACGACATCCATGAGTATGGACCCACTGTTCCCAATGGTTGCCCTTCAGGTTTGTCCGATAGAAAACATAGTCAGCCCAATCCTCATCACTAATTGCCTCTGGATTTTTTGGACGCGCAATAAATGCCTCTCCAGCGACTGAGAATTCACTTTGTTCTCTGTCTTCTTTGCAGTAAGGACAATAAAGTAATAACATAGTCTTAGATATTCATCAAATTAGTGTGCAACACCTGCAGCGCCATGTTCATCAATCAATGCTCCTGTGGTAAACCTGTCAATATGAAAAGGTACAGCAAGCGGATGTTGCTTATCTTGCGCTATTGTATGAGCAAACACGTTACCAGATCCTGGGGTTGCCTTAAAACCTCCGGTACCCCAACCACAGTTGAAATAGAGACCTTTAACCTTAGTTGGACTAATAATTGGACAGGCGTCAGGACAAACATCGACAATGCCACCCCATTGTCTATTCATTCTTACTCTAGAAAAAATTGGGAACAACTCCAAAATTGCTGCGGCAGCATGCTCAACAATTAAAGGACTACCTCGTTGTGCATAGGAATTATAACTGTCAATCCCAGCTCCAATCACTAGGTCCCCCTTATCACTTTGACTTATATAACCGTGCACCGCATTTGACATTACTACCGTGTGAAGTATTGGTTTCATAGCTTCGGATACAAACGCTTGTAAAGGATGACTCTCGATGGGTAACCTGAGTCCGGCCATTTTTGCCAATACCGATGAGTGTCCAGCACTGACACAACCAACTCGATCAGCTAGGATATCGCCGTGCGTTGTTTTTACCCCTTTAACTCGGCCCTCTTCCACCTCAATATCAATAACTTCACAATCTTGAATTATGTCTACACCAAGCATTGCTGCAGCTCTTGCAAAGCCCCACGCAACTCCATCATGTCTTGCAACACCTCCTCTAGACTGGTACGAGGCTCCCATAATAGGGTATCTGACATTCTTAGAAATATTTATAAATGGAATTTGCTGTTTAATTTCACTTGCATCAACCACCTGAGCATCAACTCCATTCAACACATTAGCGTTAACTCGACGCTCTATATCTCTCATATCTTGTAAAGTGTGGCCAAGATTGTATACTCCACGTTGACTGAACATTACATTGAAATTTAAATCTTCACTGATGCCTTCCCATAGTTTCATCGCATGTTCATAAAGACTTGAAGCCTCATCTCTCAAATAGTTAGAGCGAATAATTGTGGTATTCCTGCCTGTATTACCCCCACCTATATATCCTTTTTCAACTACTGCAACATTTCTAATTCTGCACTCTTTTGCTAGATAATAAGCAGTTGCCAAACCATGACCGCCCCCACCAACAATTATGATGTCATACTTTGATTTAGGTTCAACCAGAGGAATAGCTTGATCCCAATTCTGACCACTAAGACCTGCTTTTAACAGGTTGTACCATGAATATTTTTTTTCCATATTACAGTTCTTTTTCGATACTTTTATAATTCTATTACTAAGTCACTCTCTGGATAAGAACAACAAATCAAAATATATCCCTCTTCTTCATGTGACTTAAGTAAACCACCTTGTGCATCCATATCTACTTTTCCTTCAATCATTTTAGTTCGACATGTGCCACACATACCCATGGAACAGGCAAATGGAGCTACTACTCCAGCTTTCTGAATAGCCACTAACAGGCTAGTATTACTACCACAGCTAACTCTCTCCCCTGACTTATCTAGAGTGATATTGTACTCAATTACTTCATTACTATCGACTTTGTTATGGTCTACAAACTTGCTGGACTCAGCCATGTTTTGTTGTGCAGTAGAACTTTCAATGTCAAAGCTTTCTTGATGATAATGTAGCATATCAAAACCAACCCCATTTAAAATATTTTGGACATTGTCCATATAGGTTTTTGGACCGCAACAATAGATTTCTCTTTCACTAAAGTCTGGTACCAATTTTTTTAGCATCTCTAAATTTAAAAAGCCTGTTTCTCCTAACCAGTCTTGATCTGCATTATCGCAGACAAAATGACGCCTAAAGTTTTCTTGGTGTTGCTCATAAAACTCAAGTTCATCCTTAGCAATCAAGTCACTTGATGTTTGTGCATTATGCAAAAACACTATATCCACTTCAATAGACAAGTCTATCAGGTAGCGGAGCATCGACAGCATTGGTGTTATCCCGCTACCACCAGAGACAAATAGCACTTTATCTCTAGGCTGGTCAAATGCAATACCAAACGAACCGCCAATATTAAGAGCATCAATACAATCGCCCACCTTAAGGTTCTCGTGCATCCAGTTAGTAACTGTGCCATCTTCTAGAAGTTTATTTGTAATTGTTATAGTGTGAGGTCGGGTTGGACTAGATGCAATGGTATATGTGCGCATAATGTCCACATTATCAATCTTTAAAAATAGTGTTGTATGTTGTCCTGGCAAAAACTTAAACCATGCGTCGATCTTAGACTTAAACGTGAAGCTTTTTACGTTATGAGTTTCTTCATTAATTGCGATACACTCAAGTGGGGCAAGGTCACCCTTCCATATAGGCAAATCATCAATATCAATTTTAGGAAATAGCATTACCCCCATTTTATTTACCTATATTGAAAAAAGCGAATTTTATCAATGAAGCATGTTCAAAGCAATAACTTTGTTTTAAGCTAGAAAATAAGCAAATCATATAGTGTTTAAGGCATCGGGATAATGTGCTGTTTTCTTGCGGCAATGCCTTGTAAAACAAT
>CAZSHL010000096.1:0-5204 GCA_964606585.1 uncultured Piscirickettsiaceae bacterium | reverse complement strand
CAGATAATCTACTCTTAGATTTCTTCAGTCAAGATGCACTACGTTTCTTGATGATTTTTACAGGTGCAGGCAGCATAAACCACCCTGACTACAAAACTGCTTACCGCAAACTTGATCGTGGCCCATGGAATACAAATGCTACTCAAGTTTCATACTGCATCGGATATAACTACATTTAAGTGAGGAAAAAGTCACGTTATTTGCTCATCTTGATGCCGATAACAACACCGACAGAAACTTCTACTAAACCCATTAAGAACCATTGAAATCCAAACGTTGCCGAAAATAAAAGAAATGCAATTGAGGCGATTCCTATAATTATTTGAAGGCTTTTGTTTTGATCACCTTTTTTTTCAGCTGCTTTTGCTGAGCCTCCAAGCCAACCAATTCCAAAACCAATTAAGGCATAGAGCCAATTAAACATAGTATTCCTTTATAGTTTTAATATTTTAATTGTACTCTTGTGTTACATAATTTGCGTCTTTAAGACTCCAAATTAGCCTTTTAAGCAGAGTAATGTACAATGTTTTTATGAAATTTAATAAAGTACTTATATCTCTTTTTCTTTTAATGAGCATGTTCGTATTTAATAATGCGGTTGCGAATACTAGTTGTGCGCAATGGGCTGAAGAAATTGATTTAAAAAACTTTACAGATGAAGGCATTTGTTATAGGGTTGCTGCTAATAAAAATGATTGCTACATAGAAGCAGCTAAAAAAAAGAAATTATCTTGTGGTGGAGACAAAAGACTTATACCTAGCAATGCTCATCGTTCAGGCAAAACTTGGAAATGTGATTATGGCTATCAAGAAAAAGGTTTAAGTTGTGTAAAGAAAACCACTCCAAAGATTCCAAAAAATGCTCATCCGTCTAGTGGTGGTTGGACCTGTAATAGAGACTATTATAGGGATAGTAGTCGCACGTATTGTCTTCCAGTACCTGCACATGCTTCTTCATCTTACAATAGCAATGTTTTTATTTGTGATTCTGGTTGGTATAAAAACAGTAGCCGTAAAAGTTGTCGTCAAGTACCTAAAAATGGTACCAAATGGGCAAATGACTATGGTTTTAACTGTAATTATGGCTATTATAAAAAAGGAAATAGTTGTATACAAACTGACACAGGTGCTTCGAGCATTCCTGAAAATGCGCATAGGGTTGATAATGGTTGGGTTTGTAACAAAGACTTTTATAGAAGTGCTGATGCTACTATTTGCCTTCCAGCACCTTATTGTACTACTTCTCCCTATGATAGCAATAAGCTTTTTTGCAAAGACGAATGCGAGTTAAATGCTGCTGGTAATAGTTGCATAAAAAAACCATCTATTCCTGCAAATTCTCATAAGGATGGGAGTAGCTGGACCTGTAATACTAACTACTATAGAAATTATAGCAAGACTGGTTGTCTAAGAGTCCCAGCAAATGCTTATTCCAAATACGATAGCAATTATTTTTATTGTAATTCTGGATACATAAAAAATTCAAGCAGGACTGCTTGTGTACGTGAAACACCGACTACCAAAACAACTAAAAAAAACTATGACGATTTAACAAATGTTGTTGTTATTATTATAGGAGTAGTGGTAGTTATTGGCTGGCTCACTAGTAAGCCAAAGCCAAGACCTCAACCAAAGCCAAAGCCAAAACCTCAACCAAAACCAAAACCTCAACCAAAGCCAAAGCCAAAACCTCAACCAAAGCCAAGAAGGATTAGTGTCGAGGATTCTGAAATTTTATTTATCAAAATTAGTGACTATGATTGCAATAAACTTAAGAATGAGTTTAAAAAATATAATGGCAGATTAAATCAAGTAAAGACAGACAAAGAGAAGAAAGAAATTCAAAAAATTATAGACTTTATAGGCAAAGTAAGAAGTGATAAGGATTGTTAAAAAATATATTTTCTAATCAATCAGAATTTTTTTTCCCCTTATTTAACTTGTAATTATTTATATTAAAGTCCATAATAAAACTAACGTTATTCAATAATATTCTTTTTTGAAGGAACTAATGATGTTTAGAAATGGATTGTTATCCAAGTTTTTTGTTGTCATTTTCTTAACTGTATTTACAGCTTCATTCTCTTATGCTGAGGGTGAAGATAATGATAAAAGCACTACCATTCCTGCAAATGCTCATCAAGATGGGGATGGTTGGATTTGTGATGAAGACTACTATAGAAATTCTGATGCTACAGCTTGTCTACAAGTCCCTGAAAACGCCTCTTCATCTCAAGACAGTAATAATTTTGTTTGCAATGAAGGCTATATAGTAAATGTTGGGGGGAATTGTCAAATTAATCCACCAGTACCTCCACCAGATCCAGAGACTTCTATATTAACTTATATCTTGATAGTTATCACTTTTCTCTTAATCGTTTTACATATTGTTTTTAAGATTGAAAGAAGTCCAAGATTCACCATAAGGCGAAGATCACTAATGAAGACAAAAGTTTCAACCCCGTTGTCTGAAGGATCTAATCAAAGTGATTTATCTGCTTTAATGAAAAATATTAACGATATGAGTCAAACCTTTATGACTCTTAAGACTAACTTAGATCAAAAAGATGAAGAAATAGCGAGATATAAGGATGGTTATGATGCCACTATTTTCAAAAACTTCTTATTACGATTTACTAGAGTAGATAAAGTTATTAAGGAGTACATCGCTGATAACAAAATTGACATAAATGGGTTAAAAGATATTCAAATCCAGATGGATGATGCGCTCGCTGAATGTGATGTAGAGATTTTCTCTCCAGAAATTGGGGCTGACTTTAAAAGCACTATTGGTGTAGCAGATAATCCAGAAATCAGAGATACTTCAGATAAATCAAAAGATTCAACCATAGCAGAGATATTAATACCCGGTTATCGTCGAAAGCTTCCAAATAATGAGAATGATGATTATCAAATAATTATTGAAGCAAAGGTAGTTATTTATGTATATAAAGAATCTTAATAATTAATATATTGGATAAATAGGAGAGCAATAAAATGGCTTCATTTATAGGAATAGATCTTGGAACAACATACTCTTCAGTGTCATATCTTGATGATACGGGGAGACCACAAGTTATTAGAAATGCTGAAGGTCAAAATTTAACTCCCTCATGCATTGAAATCAATGGTTATGAAATTACTGTTGGTGAAATTGCAAGAAAAGGGTTAGGTTGGAATGATAAAGTTGTCGCTAGATTTAAGAGAGATATGGGTTCTTCAGTAGAATACAAAGTTGGAGAAAAAGAATTTACACCGACAGAATGCAGTACTTTTGTTTTAAAAAAACTTTTACAAGATGCAAAAGATACTATTGGTGCAGTTGGTGAAGCCGTTGTTACAATACCAGCAAATTTTACTAATGAAGCTCGTGTAGAGACACTTAAGGCTGCGAAGCAGGCTAAACTAAAGGTTAAAAATATTGTTAATGAGCCTACTGCAGCTGCCCTATATTATGTTTTTAAAAATGGAGGGGCGCTTAATGGTAACTTTGCAGTCTATGACTTAGGTGGAGGTACTTTTGATATTTCAATTATTCAGGTTGCTAATAAAAATGACATCATAGTTCTAGCATCTGAAGGTATTAAGAAACTTGGAGGGGACGATTTTGATGCCGCTCTTCAATTAATTGTCCAAAGGAAATATAAAGATGCTACTGGTGAAGATCTTGATATTAAAAAAGTTTATACAAAAACAGACGCAGAAGAAGATAAAAAAGCATTATCAAAAAGGGAGAAAGTTAATGTTCGTGTTGAAAGAACCAACATCGAATTAACTAGAGCCGAGTTTGAAGAAGAAATAGAATCTCTCATTGCCCAAACTAAAATGTCCTGTGAAATAGCGATAGAAGAAGCTGATTTAAAGTTAGGAGATATCACAGATGTACTTTTAGTTGGAGGAAGTACCAGAGTTCCTTGTGTAAAAGAGAGTGTTAAAAAAATATTTAAAAAAGAGCCAGTAACAACAGTGAATGTTGATGAAGCTGTTTGTTTGGGCGCATCCCTTTTTTCGGCAATTAAAGGCGATCCTGAGGATTTAACTCCAGTACAAAGGGCTTCAATTAAAAAGTTGAATGTTTCAGATGTGGCTGTTGGATGCTTCGGTACCATTGCTTATAGGGGAGGGACTCATGAACCATTCAATTCAGTCTTAATTTTGAAGAATGAGAAAATTCCTTGCGCAGTGACTGAAAGGTATACCACTATGTATGATAATCAAACAAATGTTGATTGTAGGATCACCCAATCTAATACTCCAACTGAAGATCCTGAATGGGTTAATGTTATCTGGGATGGAGATTTATCATTGCCACCTGGAAGGAGAAGAGGGCAGAAAATTGATGTTACTTATGCTTATGACGAAAATGGAACTATGCATGCAAGTTTTGTCGATGTTGCAACTGGCAAAGAAACATATACAACATTGTCTGATATATCTCCATCAGACGATGATGATGATCCTGATAGATATAGTGTGGATTAAGGCTTTAAAACAAAATCAAGCTAAGCTATATTAATAACTAGGCATTTAGTCACAAATATTCTTGAAATTATAATTCGTTATTTCTTACGCCTGTTATCAAAGTACAAGTCATCTGCTTCTGAAGAAATATCTTTTGGTGAATTTTCTTGGCTAGAGTCTTTTTTAGCAGGCTCATCAGGAGGATTTTTCGAGCTAGCTTCTGGGGATCTTGCAGCTCTTGCAGCTCTTGATTCTGAAGGAATTGGTTCTGGGGATCTTGCAGCTCTTGCAGCTCTTGATTCTGAAGGACTTTCCTCTCTCGAGCTAGCTGTTGAGGGGTTTGAGTAAGAGGGTCTTGCAGCTGATGTATGGTTTGATTCGCTTGACATTAACTTTGAGAAAGCAAATATAATGATTGCTGCAGCAGCTGGGTACATTGTTACAAAGCCTAGAAGCTCATCCCTTGGATAATAAGAGCCTATTAAAAAGATAAATAAGACATAAAAAGATTGAAAGATTAGGAGCCAAGTTAGAACTATACTTACGATTGGAATAAGAAACAAAATAAATAAAATTGGATAGCCCCAGAAGGTTCTTAAGATGGGAAACCACATATCAAAATATATGCCTAAAGCATAGTAGGTTATATCAGGTAAGAAAATAAAGTATAAAAAAGATCCTATATAAAAAGGAATTATTAGGATAGGCGGGGTATAGGTTAAAATTAATCTATAAAAATTCAT
>CAZSHL010000095.1:0-5215 GCA_964606585.1 uncultured Piscirickettsiaceae bacterium | reverse complement strand
TTTATCTATAATCTCTAGAGAAAATATGATAAAACATAGAAATATAGTAGGCTCTAAACCTTCATTTTATAAACTAAATGACTTTGAAGCAGTAGATGTTGACTTCCCAATAGATTTTGAATTTGCTGAATTCTTATATTTAAAATATAGAGCATAAACTCTTTTTTAAATTGAGTTGGACTTTTACAAACTTTATTTAGATAGGGTTGGAGGCAAACTACAAGGATTTACATAAAGGTAACGTATTTATTTGGCAAACTTTTAAGCCTCAAGATTGAATAAACTAGCTTTGAACAATATTGGAAATATTTTATTGTGATTTATTACGGCAAACAAAACATTAATCAAGACGACATAGACGCTGTTATTGATGTCTTGAAATCAGACTTTTTGACCCAAGGACCCAAGGTAGCTGAATTTGAAAATGATTTAAAAGATTATTGTAATGTTAAATATGCAAAAGCAGTTTCTAATGGCACTACAGCCCTGCATTTAGCATATTTAGCAATTGGTGTAAGACAAGGTGACATTGTATGGACATCACCTAATACCTTTGTTGCAACGGCAAATGCTGCATTGTATTGTGGTGCAGAAGTTGATTTCGTTGATATAGATGCCAAAACTTACAATATATCTATTGAATACTTAGAGGAAAAGTTAATACAAGCAAAAATAGAAGATAAGCTTCCTAAATTAGTTGTACCTGTTCATTTTTCAGGACAAAGCTGTGAAATGAAAGATATATGGGAATTATCAAAGGAGTATGGTTTTAAAGTCATTGAGGACGCCAGCCATGCTTTGGGTGGAGAATACCTAGGCCAAAAAGTTGGTAGTTGTCAATATAGTCATATGGCGTTATTTAGTTTTCACCCTGTTAAGATGATTACCACTGGTGAAGGTGGTGCGATCACAACTAATGACAAAGATTTGGATGATAAAGTAGCCTTACTAAGGAGTCATGGAATCACTAAGGATGGTAACCAGTTCGATTATGAGAGTCATGGTAAGTGGTATTACGAGCAGAAAGCCCTTGGTTATAATTATCGTCTAACTGATTTGCAGGCAGCATTAGGTATTAGCCAATTAAAAAGACTGGACAGTTTTGTTTCAAAGAGGAGAGAAATTGCCAGCTACTATTTGAATAATTTGAAGGAAGTAGTTACTCCTTTTCAGCACCCAGATACCAATTCGTCATGGCATTTATTTGTTATTCAAACCAAGAATAGGCAAAGAGTTTTTCAACAGCTAATGCAAGAAGGAATTCAAGCACAGGTACACTATATTCCCGTTTATTCTCAACCTTTCTATAATCGTGAAAGATTAAATAATAGCGAATATTTTTATCAAAATTGCTTAAGCCTTCCTATCTATGTTGATCTGAGAAATATTGATCGTGATAGGGTGGTGAATTTTTTAAGTCATGATTGAAGAGATAAAAAATAGTATTGCAAAAGACTTTAATAATCTTAGTTTTGACCTATCAAATTGGAAAGAGGTCTTAAACGATTCCTCTGATATCTCGGTGTTTCATTTGAAAAGTTCAATAGAATATTATTCTGCATACCATGGAGGGACAAATATTTCTTTCATGTTGTATGAAAACAATACTCCGTTGGCGATATTCCCCTTGTTTGTCTATAAAAAAAATAATCGATGGATAATAACTGGAAACGGAGAAGGTATTATTGGACCATTATTTGTTAAAAATACTCCAAGAAAATTAAGGAAGCGATTAGAGAAACAAATAGTAGAAATTATTAATTTTATTGTTAGCAAGCTAAAAATAGAAAAAGTTAAATTTTTCGAGGCTAATTCGATTTTATCTAGTTGGTATCTTCTTTGGCTGGAGAAGGCTAATAAAGACTTCTTAACATATCAATTAGCAATAGATTTAAACAAATCTATTGAAGATATCAGATTAGGGTTTCGGAAGAGCTATAAGCCACTTGTAAATAAAGCTCTTAGAGAATGGCAAATTGAAGTTTGCGATAATGATAATGACCATATTTTTGAGGAATTTAGATTGTTACATTTAGAAGCGGCAGGCAAGCAGACAAGAAGTAGAGAGTCTTGGAGTATTCAGAAAGAACAAATAAAAAACAAAGAAGCTTTTTTGGTAACTGTAAGAGATAAAGAAGTACTGATAGGTGCGGGCTTTTTTAATTACACAAGAGACATGGGAATGTATTCTGTTGCTGCATATAAGAGAGAGTTATTTGATAGGCCTATTGGTCACGCTGTGCAAATGATCGCAATTGAAAAACTTAAAGAGTTAGGCTGTTCGACTTATCATTTAGGTCAAAAGGCAACTGTAGGCATCTCAACAGATAAAGAGTTGTCGATTTCTCATTTTAAAGAGGGTTTTGGTGGATACGTTTATGCGCAGCCTCATCTGGAAGTTACTGTTTAAAGATTATTACTGGGTAAGTGTATTCGTAACCTCAACTAGAGGTAACTATGTATGAGTAAATTAGGACTGGGCACTGTTCAATTTGGCAAAGATTATGGTGTAAATTCTGTCGATGGTCAGGTAAGGCCTGAAGAGGTTAAGAAAATTCTAAGTTACGCCCACTCAAAAAATATTGACCTCTTGGATACTGCACCTGCTTATGGAAATAGTGAAAAAATCCTAGGCAGAATGAACAATTCGGATTTTAAAGTGGTTACAAAAACTAGACACTTCGATAGCCTTAAAATAATGAATAACGAAGTAAGGTTACTAAACGATGATTTTAATAATTCATTAAACAATTTAAAGCAAGACAGTATTTACGGGTTGTTGATACATAATGCAGATGATTTACTGAAACCCGGAGCTGAAAAAATATTTGATAATCTACAAGAATTAAAACAAACAGGAAAATTAACGAAGGTAGGGGTCTCTGTGTACAATCATATTCAGTTAAAATCTATTCTCGATATTTTTGATATAGACATGGTGCAGCTACCTTTTAATATATTTGATAGAAGAATAATTGACAGCGGCATGCTTGCTTTACTTTACACCAAAGGTATCGAGGTTCATGCGCGCTCCGTTTTTTTACAAGGCTTGTTACTCATGCCAGACAAAATCAGGCCTAGCAAGTTTAATCGTTGGAGTGGTTTGTGGAAAGTATGGCATGAGTGGTTAAAAGACAATCAAATATCAGCACTAGAGGCCACAATAAGACATGCTGTTTCTTTCCCAGAAATATCTAGAGTCTTGGTTGGAGTAGATACTGTAAATCAATTAAAAGAGATTTTTATAGCCTCATCTGGAGTTTTACCAAAGATTCCAGGTGAGTTATGTACAGATGATTCTGATTTATTAAACCCATCAAATTGGGGGCGATTATGAAAGTTGTAGCATTGGTACAAGCAAGAATGGGTTCTGTCAGACTGCCTGGAAAAGTCTTGAAACCTATTGTTAATAAACCAATGATTGAGCTGTTGTTAGCTCGCTTATCTCATTCTAGTGAACTAGACGAAATCGTAGTGGCGACCTCACAAGAGAAGCGAGATGACAAGCTGCAATCAGCCGTTGAGTCCTTAGGTTTCCAATGTACAAGAGGAAGTGAAAAGGACGTATTAAATCGATTTTACGAATCGGCTAAGTCCTTAGATGCTGATGTAATTGTAAGGATTACTGGCGATTGTCCATTGGTTGATTCAAAGCTAGTTGATGAATGCATTCGAGGGTATAGAGAAACTAAAGTAGATTATTTTTCAAATACAGATCCAGCAACCTATCCAGATGGGCTAGACATTGAAGTTATGTCGTTTCAATCTCTCCAGCGTGCTAATAATGAAGCAGATTCGGAATTTGATAGAGAACATGTGACATCGTATATTCGTAATTCTGACAGTTTTTCAAAATCTTCAATACAATACACTGAAGATCTATCTAATCAAAGATGGTCGGTCGATGAGCCAGAAGACTTGGTTGTAGTGACTGAAATATTTGAATATTTTACACCCGATATATTTTTTGACTGGAAACAAGTATTAGAGTTATTGAAATTAAAGCCTGAACTGTTTGCGGAAAATAAAATAATTAAGAATAACGAAGGCTCAACTATGGGTACAGGGCAAAAACTTTACAAAAGAGCAAAGAGAGTTATACCAGGTGGTAACATGCTGCTCTCCAAGAGACCAGAAATGTTCTTACCTGAACAATGGCCTTCTTATTTTAGTAGATCTAAAGGGTGTAAGGTCTGGGATCTAGATGGTAATGAATTCACTGATATGTCGATTATGGGTATTGGCACCAACATACTTGGTTACGGACATCCTGAAGTTGATGAAGCAGTACAAAAAACAATTAAAGACGGCAATATGTCAACTTTCAATTGTCCGGAAGAAGTCTATTTATCGGAAAAATTAGTTGAGTTGCACCCATGGGCAGACATGGTGAGATTAGCTAGAGCAGGGGGCGAGATAAATTCCATAGCGGTTCGCATTGCTAGAGCATCCACTGGTAGGGATAAGATTGCCATTTGCGGTTATCACGGTTGGCATGATTGGTATCTATCCACAAATCTTAATAGCGACAAAAATTTGGATGGGCATTTATTACCAGGTCTTCAAACTAAAGGTGTACCTAAAGGATTAATTGGCACCACACTTCCTTTTGATTACAACAATATCGAACAATTAGAGCGATTAATTAAAGATAATAAAGGCGAAATTGCAGCTATTAAGATGGAGGTTTCTAGGAATGAAGGGCCAAAAGATAACTTCTTGCAAAAAGTAAGAGATCTAGCCAACGAAAATAACATTGTTTTAATTTTTGATGAATGTACTTCAGGCTTTAGGGAGACATTTGGTGGTCTACATAAAAAATATGGGATCGAGCCTGATCTAGCTATTTTTGCTAAGGCCTTAGGTAATGGCTACGCAATTTCCGCTTGCATTGGCAGGCAAGAATTCATGCAGGCTGCACAACAAACCTTTATCAGCTCAACATTCTGGACTGAACGCATAGGACCCACTGCAGCATTAAAGACACTCGAAGTCATGGAGAGAGAGAAGTCTTGGAAAACTATTACTAAAATTGGAAATAATATCTCTAGCCAATGGAAAATTCTCGCTGATAAGCATGAATTAGATATCGATACCTGGGGTCTTCCAGCATTGAGCGGTTTTACATTTAATTCGCTCAAAGCGCTATCTTATAAAACCCTGATTACACAAGAAATGTTGAAGAAAGGATATCTTGCTGCTAACAGTGTTTATG
>CAZSHL010000094.1:0-5504 GCA_964606585.1 uncultured Piscirickettsiaceae bacterium | reverse complement strand
CCATCCAGTCCATCGTTGCACTTCCATCATGAACTTCACCAATTTTATGGGTACGACCGGTATATAAAAGTATTCGCTCAGTTGTAGTGGTTTTACCAGCGTCAATATGAGCCATAATTCCTACATTACGGTATCTATTTATTTGAGTATTTCTTGCCATGATTAGTCCCAAAATTACCAGCGGAAATGGGCAAAAGCTTTGTTTGCTTCTGCCATTCTATGAGTATCTTCCTTCTTCTTAAATGCCGAACCACGTTTTTGAACTGCATCCAACACTTCACCAGCCAATCTAAGATTCATGCCTTTTTCGCCACGCTTACGTGATGCTTCTATAATCCATCTCATCGCAAGAGCCATTTTTCTATCAGCCCTAACTTCAACAGGAACTTGATAAGTTGATCCGCCAACACGTCGTGACTTTATCTCTACTTGCGGGCCAATATTGTCCAGCGCTTGTTTAAAAGTTTCAACCGGCTCTGCGTTACCTTTCGATTCAATTGTGTCTAGAGCATCATAGACAATCTTTTCTGCGACAGATTTTTTACCATCCAACATTAAAATATTTACAAACTTTGCTAAGACAAGATCACCATACTTTGGATCTGGCAATATATCTCTTTTAGGTGCGGCTCTTCTTCTCATATCTGTCTTCTCTTATGAATTATTTTTTTGGTTTTTTGGTACCATATTTGGAACGACCCTGCTTTCTACCATCAACGCCAGTCGTATCTAAAGCTCCGCGCACCGTATGATATCTCACACCGGGTAAATCTTTAACACGACCACCACGAATAAGAATCACTGAGTGCTCCTGTAAATTATGACCTTCACCACCAATATAAGTCGTTACCTCTGCTGCATTGGTTAGCCTTACACGAGCCACTTTTCTTAAAGCTGAGTTTGGTTTTTTTGGCGTTGTTGTATATACACGTGTACATACACCACGTTTTTGTGGACAACTATCTAGCGCTGGCACATTGCTTTTAGCAATCTTTTTCTTACGCGGATTACGAACCAATTGATTAATTGTTGACATATTTTCTCTACTCCAGAGTATTGTCTAATTAATTGCCCCTATACCGGCGACAATAAAGCGGAGAATTATACTTTGGTGTGGATACTAATGTCAATAATTATTAAGCATTTTTTGTAAGATTTTCTAGCATGGCAATACATGCTCTATTTATCATTTGGAATACTTCCTCAAACTTACCTTCATAATATGGATCTGGAACATCTTGAGTGCGTATTTCTTGATCATAGTTAAGCAATAAATTAATTTCAGATATACCATCTTGTGGAGATATAGATTTTAATATTTCGAGATTATTAGTATCCATTGCAACAATGTAGTCAAAATAATAAAAATCACTTTCATGAACTTGTCTTGCTTTTAGCCTCGACAAATCTACACCATTTTGTTCTGCAGCAAGTTGAGCTCTATGATCTGGCGAGTTCCCAATATGGTAGGCATGGGTGCCTGCAGAGTCAATTTCAAATTTTTCATCGAACCCACGTTTATGCACCAGTAAACGGAAAGCGCCTTCTGCAGTGGGAGATCTACAAATATTGCCCATACAAACGAATAAAATTTTGAGTTTCATTTGATATTTATCTTTTTAATTAACTTAATATCATCATTATAAAGTCCATGCCCAAGTAAATAATATTTATAATCTACATTACCATGACAAATTCAATATACCGGTAATTTTATTTTGGATAAAACATTAATTGAAATTGCAAAGTCAGTTATTCAAACAGAAACTGACTCTATCTTAATGTTAAAAGATAGGATTGATGTTAACTTTATTGAGGCCTGTCAACTTCTCGTCTCATGCCAAGGTAAAGTTGTTGTTATTGGTATGGGAAAATCTGGCCATATTGGAAGAAAAATAGCTGCAACGCTGGCATCAACAGGTACACCTGCATTTTTTGTCCATCCTGGTGAGGCTGGACACGGCGACCTAGGAATGGTTAATGAGAGAGATATCTTGTTTGTTATCTCATATTCTGGAGAATCAGATGAAATAACTTCCTTGCTCCCACCGATAAAACAACTAAACATTCCCATTCTTGCAATGACCGGCAACCACGATTCAATGATAGCAAAAGCTGCTAGGGTCCATTTAGATGTGAGTGTGGAACAAGAAGCCTGTCCTCATAACCTTGCGCCAACATCAAGCACAACGGTAGCTTTAGTTATGGGAGATGCAATCGCTATATCACTCCTAAACGCTCGAGGCTTTACCCCAGAAGACTTTGCAAAATCGCACCCTTCAGGCACACTAGGTAGAAAGCTATTAACTCAAGTTTCATCCATCATGAAGATAGGCAATGACATTCCTCTAGCCTTAAAGAAAACGCCACTAGTTGAAAGTATCTATGTGATGAGTCAAAAATCACTTGGGATGGTTATCATTACAAATAAGAAGGGATATTTAGAGGGAATTTTTACAGATGGTGATTTGAGACGTTTATTAGAAAATAATACCAATATACAAGGCCTTCTTATGAAAGACGTCATGACTTACAATTGTAAATCTATAACTTCTGATAAACCCGCTCAACTAGCCTTTCATATGATGGATGAGAATAGATTAAATTCTTTACCGGTTGTTGACGCTGATAATCTAGTGATAGGTGCCATTAATATGCACACATTAATGCAAGCAAAAGTAGTCTAGGTCTTTCTTAACCTCATACTATGGCTTTACTATCTTTGATAAGATTCACTTTTTTCATCTAAATGAAAATGAATATTAAAACACTTTTGAACAATATTTTGACCACCACGCACTCATTTGACTTTACCGGGCTATCAATGAATACCCAAAACCTTCAAAAAGGTGACATTTTTGTCGCCCTTCAAGGAGAAAAAACACATGGAAGAAAATATATTCAAAATGCCATTGAAAAGGGTTGTGTTGGTGTTTTAATTGAAGACTTTGATGTACAGTGTAGTGTCCCCTGCATTCGAGTGGATGGTTTAAGTTCGCATCTCGAGAGTCTCGCTCAATCATTCTACCAAAAAGCAAGTAATGTAAAGTTAATTGGAATTACAGGCACTAACGGTAAAACCTCTGTTAGCCTATTTATTTCTCAGTTACTTAATTTATCAAGCATAAAAAATGGCGTTATTGGGACATTAGGATTGAGTCATTTAAATATAAATGCCTGCAATACTACTCCTGATATTTTTACTATTTATAAAACCTTGGAATATTATGCAAAAAATAATATTGAAATTGCTGTTATAGAAGTTTCGTCACATGCATTAATTCAAAATAGAATTGCTGGGCTTACCTTTGAACAGGTAATATTTACGAACCTGACTCAGGATCATCTCGACTATCATCAAAATATGGAGCAATATCGTGCAGCAAAAGGCAAGTTGTTTAGTGATTACAATGCACAATCTATAATTGTTAATCGAGACGATAATAATCATCCATACTTCATAGAAATTTCATCTAGCAACAAAGTGTTAACTTATGAATTAGATGATTTTAACGATATTTCCGCCAGTGAAAATGGCTTTGTCTGCAACCTAAATAATTTCGTTTTCGAATTACCCTTGATTGGAAAATTTAATTTATCAAACATGTTGGCCGCATACGCAAGTTTAATGTCTTTGGGTATTAGTGATGAATCTATCATCCCCAAACTGACAAAGCTTAAGTCACCAGATGGCAGAATGGAGAAAATTGAAGACAATGATATCTGGATAGATTATGCACATACGCCAGATGCCCTATTAAACGCCTTAGAAACCATAAAGTTTCATTGTCCTCAATCAAAACTGAGAGTGATTTTTGGTTGTGGTGGAGACAGAGACAAAGACAAAAGAGCTAAAATGGGGAAAATTGCCAGTGAACTTGCCGATAGCATAATACTAACAAATGACAACCCTAGAAGTGAGAACCCTGAAAATATAACAAATGACATTCTTGAAGGAATTAATAGTGAAATCGATGTACAAATCATCCATGACAGAGGAGCTGCAATCGATACAGCTATAAAGACCCTAGGAGAAGATGAGTGTCTTCTTATAGCGGGCAAAGGGCATGAAACTACACAAACAATTGGAAAGAAAGTTTCAATTTTTAATGACAAAAAAGCTGTGCTAAATGCTCTTATCTAACACTAAAGATATTGAAGATATTGTTAATGGCCATTCATCCATAGAAAAAGCTGTCGAAATCATGGGTATCTATACTGACACCCGAGAAAATATTGATGGCGGTCTTTTTGTAGCCCTTAAAGGGGAAAATTTTGATGGCCATAACTTTGTCCAGAAAGCAGAGGAATTTGGTGCAATAGCAATTATTGCTCAAAAAAATATCGATACAGCCCTACCGGTCATTTTAGTCAAAAGTACCCTAAAGGCTTACCAAGAAATAGCAACTTGGCATCTCCAATCAATTTCTCCTATAGTTATTGCGATCACTGGGAGTAATGGCAAAACTAGTACAAAAAATATGCTCAATTCGATATTGTCATTGTATGGCTCAACACTTTCAACTAAAGGTAATCTCAATAATCACCTGGGGGTACCAAAAACAATTCTGAACTTAAAAAAAGAACATCAATATTGTGTAATAGAGATGGGAGCAAACCATGAAAACGAAATTAAACTTTTGTGTGATATAGCGAAGCCTGATATTGCAGTTATTACGAATGCCAATAACGCCCATTTAGGAGAGTTTGGCTCTATTGAAAAATTAGTAAAAACTAAGGGTGAAATATATCAATCTCTTCATCAGGATGGGGTTTCTATCATAAATAATGATTCGCCTCATGTGAAAACTTGGCAAGAGATGTCTAACAGTAAAAATTTTCTTTTCTTTGGCACAGATACCAATATTTATGCTGACAATATTTCTTTGTGGAATGAGTCGACCAATTTCACACTTCATGTCAATGGAGATCAAATAGATATTAGCTTGCCAATGCTCGGATATCACCAAATTGAAAATGCTTTAGCAGCAACAGCTTGTGCTAGCCAGTTAGGAGTAAACCTTTTAGTTATTAAACGAGGCTTAGAAAATTCAGCTGCTGAAAAAGGAAGACTCAATCTAATTAAATGTGGTAATTTCAGAATTCTTGACGATAGTTATAATGCAAATCCCGAATCAATGAAAGTTGCCATCGATACACTTAAATCTTTCAGTGGCAAAAAAATTGCAATACTAGGTTCGATGGCTGAGCTAGGAAAAAACTCCACTCAATTACACCAAGATATTGGTGAATATATCAGACATGCAAACCTTGATTTCATCTTCACTATAGGAAAAGATGCAGTGCATTACCAAGGTCAAAATTTCCCAGATATCGAATCACTATATAGCGATCTTCAGGCATATTATCGTAACGCAACTATTCTAGTTAAAGGCTCAAGAATGATGAATCTTGATAGACTTGTTGATATTTTACAAAAACAATAAAGTCTGCTTGACCTTTAGCTCAAAGATGGCGATAATTACGCAGCTGCGCTCGTAGCT
>CAZSHL010000093.1:0-5528 GCA_964606585.1 uncultured Piscirickettsiaceae bacterium | reverse complement strand
ATTATAGGTTAGTCAATGCCTACAGTAGAAGAAATTTGTGAAGCGTGTGAAAGGCCGTTAGAAGATCTTACAAGCAGTAGAGATCCATTTGATGGTGTCGCAGATTTGAATATTGGACGTAATGTTCACAAATTGTTTTTTAAAAGATTTATGGCTTCAGATGATTGCAAACATTTGATTTTGGTTGCACCATATATAACTCCAATGGAAGATGAGAGCATAAATCTGGAAAAAATTGTAAAAAGAGTAAATGAAAAAAATATGAAGTTGACGGTATTTACGACCTTAATAAACGAGTCAAAATATATCAAGGCACTAGAAATAATAAAACAAGCCGTAGGAGGAAAAATATATGTTAATGATACTCTTCATGCTAAGTTCTATATATGTCGAAGACAAAAAAATCACTTTGCTTTATTAGGCTCAGCAAACATAAGTTCTAAGTCTTTCAAGAATTACGAAACAGGACTTTTAGTAAGAAATCGTTCATGGGGTGAAAGAGTTGTGGAGGAATTGACTAATAAGGCATTACACGAGTTAAGAATCGAAGATAGAACGATTGAAATAAATTAAAATTATAAATACATAGGAGATTTAGTGCAAACATGTCCCCTAACATCACTGAACATTTTGGTCTCAAAGAAGGTGAGAAAGGATTTGATATTTTTACCGATGAACATAGTCACATGTACTTAACACATACAGATGTTCTTGATTCTGTAACGACTGAATTAAGCAAAAGCCATATAGAGCAGACGCCTCTTAAATTAGTTATAACTGGGAATTATGGAGTTGGTAAAACCCACACCCTTAATCACATCAAATACCTTTACAATGAAGAAAAAGCATATGGTAAAACATTTTCCTATTTTGTAGTTATGGGAGACATAAAGAAAAAGACAACCTATCAACACCTTCATCAAAAAATATTGGATTCAATAGGTTTCGACAAAATTTCAGACATAGTGAGACGCTACATTCAAAAATATGCTACAGAGGACCCCGAAAGTAGGATGCGAGAGAAAGCTCAAAATCACAATTTAAGTACGGTGGTCAATAAAATCACGTATGGAGGCATAGCTAATATAGCCTGGAAATGGTTGTGTGGCCGTAAACTTACCGCATCAGAATTACAGAATCTAGAAGTAACAAGCAATTTAGAACAATCAGATGATTTGGTTGGGTGTTTAACTTTTTTTGGAGACCTTTACAAAGAAATTGAAGATAAAACAATAGTAATTTTAATCGATGAATGGGAGTACATTGCGAACGTGCAGGACCAGGATGCAGTATCAACGTGGATCCAAGCTATTAGAAATTTGGCAGATAATGTGCATAATAAGCATGTGGGTTTCGTGATAGCTTCTACGCCTCAGGCAATGTCCGAAACCACAAGCGGCGCCGGTGTATTGGGTCAAGACTCCATCAAAACTAGAATTGGCTATCCTAATAATTATAAAGAACTTGAGTGGTTATCAATAGAGGACTCCAAGCAATTTATTAGGAATGTATTAGAATCTAAAATTGATAAAGATAAAGTGAACAAAGAGTTATACACCGAAATTTATCCATTTACAGAAGAGTCTTTAGAAACGTTCATAGATGAATTAGATCAAGCACCAGAAAGACGAGTGCCTCGAAATATAATAACCAATATCAAAGGCATTGCTACCAATTCAATTATTGAGGGTTCTAAAATTTTCACAAATAATGCAGTTATAGCAGCTCTTGAGGAGTAGTTTTGAGTAAAAAGTATCGAATTACACCACTGGTAGGTGAATCTCGAAGAGATATTTTCTTTGGAGATCCAAAGAATGCAAAGCGTGATTCTTTGTTTTTAGGTAAAATTGCAGAACTTGGTGGAGGAAATAGAAATGTTTATTTTGACTATTCAGCCGAACATGTGGTATCTATAGTCGGTAAGAGAGGTTCAGGTAAATCCTACACTTTGGGCAGTATGTTAGAAGCAATGACACTAAAAGACAATACAGGTAATCTTGGTGACGTCGAAGAGCCACGAGGGGTAATTCTATTCGATCCATTAAACATTTTTTGGACATCCGCTTTTCCTTTGGGCGGTAATTCAGATTCAGAGATTATGAAAGAGCAATTTAAGGCAACTAAAAAGTGGGGATTAAACGGGCAAGACTTGAATTTAGATGTATGGGTGCCAATAGGAGATAGACACCCACTCATGCCAGATTTTTTCAAAGACTTCACATTAGATACTGCAGACTTTAAAATAGAAGATTGGGCAGCTCTGCTGGGGCTGGATATAGTAAAAGATACTATGGGTCAATTACTATTCGAAACATATCAAAAAGTTACAGAAGAGGGGTACACTACTTTAGATGGCGTGGATGTACTTGGAGGTACTGAATATTCTATAGACGATTTAGTTGACTGTGTAGAAAAGGATGAACAGATAGCCGTTAGGTACCAGAAGGAAACAAAAAGAGGTTTACGACAAAGGTTAGGTCTGTACGCAAGCCAAGGATTGTTGAGTAGCAATGGGACAAAAGTTACAGACCTTCTATCATCTGGTAAGTTATCAGTGGTTTTGCTTAATGGCTTGCCTCCGGAGTGGAGAATGGTAGTTGTTGCAGTTCTTACCAGAAAAATAATTGATGAAAGGGCTACGGCATCATCTCTCAGAAAACGTCTAAAAATAGATCCAAATCTTACTCCCGATGATAAGAGTAAAATCGAAGAAGCCTTAGAGAAATCAGTTCCACGTTCATTAATTGCCATAGATGAAGCACAGAATGCAATTCCTTCTGAGAAGAAAACCATAGCTACCGAAACGTTAGTCCGTTTAGTAAGAGAAGGCAGGAACATAGGATTATCTTTTGCAATAACAACTCAACAACCCACAGCTATAGATAACAGAATAATGGCTCAAGTGGACACTTTTATAATCCATAAATTGGCAGTGCAGGCCGACCTCGACTCAGTTATGAGAAATATAAAATCCGCACTTCCTAAATCGATAAAGTCAGGAGACATAGATTACACACATGATGATTTGATAAGATCATTAGATCAAGGACAAGCCGTAGTTTCTAGTACCGAAACAACAAATAACATCAATCGAAGTTTCCCTGTGAACATTAGGCCCCGAGTCACTGCTCATGGAGGATTTGAGGATTGAAAGTAAAGGGAAAATGGTTCAGACACTGTAATATTTTCATGAGTCGAATAGGGCATTTGAAGGCCCTCTGTGCAGTCTCCACTAGAGATAGTATGACATCAAAGGAAAATAAAGGCCGAGAATTGTTTAGCAAATGTTCGAAGAAGAAGCCACTAATTGTTAATAAAGATCCTGAATTACTTAACTATTTCATAAGGAAGAAATATACCTCTACTGGTAAATATGGAAAAGGCCTGGAAGTAAAAAATAGTAAATTGATACGAAAAGGCGAAGAATTAAACGAAGAAATACAAATTGAACTGCAAGATTTCTTATTGTCCCGTAAAGGAGTTACATCAAGAATACCAGCCATTACCAATGAGCGTACACCGTTAGACAATGTTGTTGATTGGGCAGCGTGGTTAGACCTTCTTAATAGAGATAGCTATTATCTGACAAACAAGGGAAGGCTATGCAAAGCATTAGCAGATAGTCAATTTGAGTTTGACAGTGAGAATAATCCTTTCATATTAAATGAACGTGAGAAAATAGCATGGTTTTTTTTATTTTTAGAAGCCGATGGCGACACGTTATTTCATTTTCTACCTAGGTTAACCGAATTAAATTACAAGCAGAAAGACTCTGGAACCGAACTTTTCTATGCCTTAGAAGAAGTCCTAAAAAAATACTCAAAGGTAGCAAATTTAGGTTCTGTAGAGCATGCAAAATATGTCAAATTGGAGTCTGTTGTAAAATCCATGAAAGATTACGTCGACGGAACTAGATCAACTAAGGGAGGAATAGATCACAGAGCGGCACAATCTATAGCGCGAACCGAACCTCTAAAAGATATTGGAATTTTAGATGCTGAAGATTCCTTCAATTTCAGTTTTAAAACTAAGAAAGCAACCGAAGAATTAGGAAGAATCTTTGGTTCTTGGGATTCAACCGTTGAAGATTTCATTAAAAAGAGTTTTTTTACGGCGTGGTCTAAAGCATTTGAAATTGATGTTTCTCCTCTACCCAATAAGGAAATTCAGAAATATTTAATCGAGGGTTATAATCAGATTAAAACAGGAACCGGCACAGCCCCCATAAAGGAAGCGGGCTTGTTGATTGGAATTAATGCTTTAATGGATGGCAAGCTTGTTGAGATTGAAACGATTGAAGATTTTTTGAAAGCAGAAGGCTCTAAAGATCCAAAGAAATACAGATTGCGCGTGGATACATATGGTCGAATAAAATATTTCAAGTTGTCTAACTTATAAGGAATAAATTTCCATATATTGAGAAACGCGATTCATCAAATTCCAACTTGACAAACTTTTGATCAACCATTCTCCTAAGAGTTTTAATATTTCCAAAATTTGCTTGATCATCAGTTTCTGAGACATGAACAATTTCAGGAGAAGCTATAGGTGTATAGGAGCATTGATGAATTTTGTTTTGGTATCTTAAACCATGATATAAGATGCTTCGAATTCTTTTCTCTCTGTAAAGAAGACTTAAGTTTAGTTCATCCTCTGAATAATATGCTAAGGATGATAACAACCCCTTTGAGAAAATTCCGAGCGCTTTTGGTTCAATGGTCCTTATCTCGAGGAACGAATTTTGGTCATGCTCAAACAAATTTAGATCTTCTCTTAGTCGTTCACAATTAATCTTAACCCAAGCCCAAGGTATGTCCTCATCGGGCCACAAAGTTTTGGTTCTAATATCTTTTTCAGGATATATCAAAGATACAAGATTTTCTATTTTTTCTTCTAAATTCACACAATTTTCATTATGGCAACGAATGGTAAGAGAATCCTTGAATGCTTTGCAATTTGCAAGCAAACCCAAAAGTCGAACTTCACGTAGATCTTTTGTGATATCCATTGATTTGTATAATTTTGCTATACTGCCCAAATGCTCTACTAAAGGCAAAGCATTTTCGTAAGGATTGTATAGGTCAAAAGTTTTTTTGAAGGAAGTAGGCCCAGTTAAACAGGCAATCTTCGAATTCTCAGAAATTATAACATCAGATTGTGTCGTACAGATATTGAATCCGTCTCTAACTATTTCATCTTCTAATTTCTTGCAAGTTTTGTACCCTTTTTTCCCACTTCCAAGTGTGTTACCCAAGATCTGTTCTCCTCCTACAATTTCATCCCCGAATCTTAAGCCCTTATCAGTCATGAGTAATGTGTCTTTGTGTACAAAGATAGTTTTCATATTCGAACCGTGTTAGGGATTCTATAGGTATTACCATCTTTTACGAGCAGTCCCTGAAAAACCAAATTCCCCAGCAATCTATTTTCCCAATTCGCTGTTAGTTTGACATCATATTTCTTTTCTATTAGTCTAGCCTTCTGTTTTATTTCTTTAGAATTCACATAACCATTAGAAAAAATAGATC
>CAZSHL010000092.1:3710-5536 GCA_964606585.1 uncultured Piscirickettsiaceae bacterium | reverse complement strand
CTCATGTTCTTTAGTCTTTTTAGTTATATTAAGTGCTTTTAAAAGACTCAAAATTAACTCATGACAAATAGTAAGGTAAGCTAGTTTCGACCCTTTGCGACTATAGTTCAATTGCAAGTCATTGGCTTGCAAGTCCATTTGTTGCCAGAACTCTACAATTGCTATATTTAAGCTTGTTAACAGATTTGCACTATCAGTAATGTTATAAAGTCTATTGCGTGAAGGTGAAACTTTACTAACCTTAGGGATAATTTTTCTTTCTTCTAATGTGAATTCAAAAAAATCAATCGGAATATCTGGAAGCATTGAAAAAGAAGCAAGAAAGTTTTCTTTCATTTCTTGATCAAAGAAAATAATTCTTTGTGCTCTAGCAATTGAAATAGGCCCATTTAATATTAAATATTTATAGTTTTTCTTTTTTGACTCTATTGCAATTTCAGAAGTCTTTATTTCGATACAAACGTCCAGAGGAACTTCTTCGATTGAATCCACCACAGAAACATTTGGGTATCCAAGAACCTGAATGTCAGTTTCAGGTTCTTTACTTGAAGTAAGCCCTATAAAGCCTGAGCTAATATATTCCGGTAGTGTAGAAATTAATATGGGAACAAAATAAGTATTTGATTTATTCATAATTAGATCTCAATTTTATCCTTAATATTTTTAATTGATTTATTATTCAATTCCACTAAAGTATCTAGGATTGCTTCTTCAATGTCGCTAGACTCAAGTAATCTTCTCTCTATCAGTTGAGGTATGTGATCTGAGTCAAATTGATTTGCTACAGCTTCTGAGAATACTTCTATAACTTTCTCGAAATCTAATTCAGACATTATTCTAGCCAATTCACCAAATTTTTCTCGCTTCAAGATTGCTGCTGAGGGAAGCCACTCGACATCTGATAACATGCCACCTAGAGCAGGTTCCAAGTCTTTTTCAGTAGTTGTATATGTACATAATGCATCTTCACCATTAGGCTTTGGAAATAACTTAATGACATTCTTAAATCCACCTTTATCAGGAGAGCCTTCAATCATATAAAATAAGTGCTGTCTTGGTCGAGAAGAGACTACATAAAGTTTTTTAAAACCTGCAATTTCATCAGAAATGTTTTGAAATATGGCTGGCAGATTAATAACAAATACAACATCGAATTCCAAACCCTTTGAGTTTGTTTGATGAAGAATGGTAATAGACGGTGGTTTGTCAAATGTTAAATTTTCCCAGTCATTAAGACCATATCTTTTTTTACCAATATAGGTTTGAACTAAATATTTTGACTGTTTGGCTTCAAGATTTGATTTAATAGTTTTATAAATATCCCTTACATCATTATTGGATCCAAAAACAACTAATCCTATTTCTTTTTTACGTTGTACATCGCAATAATTTATAATGTGTTGTATTTGCATATCTAGATCTTTATTAACGAAAATAACAGGTTTTAGACCTTCTTGATCTGGTAAAGACACTGAACCAGAACCAAGGACTTGAAAGTGCCTTGCAAACTGGGCAACTTGCTTGGTATTTCTATAGTTTTTATCTACTCTCCAATATCTTTTATTAGCTGCGGTGGCGTTAAGTTCCTCTCTAATCTCTATAATCGAAGAATTAACATCCCAAATTGTTTGATTTTCATCAGCAAAAACAGATAAAGTAAGCGTTTCATCATTTTGTTTTCTTAGATATTTCATTAATGTAGAATACATTTTTTTTGAAAAATCTTGACCTTCATCGATGATTAAGTGCCCCCAATGAAGTTTTCTTTTTTGTGCACTTGTTGCGTTAGTTAGGTCTTTATCTATTTGATCCCAATCAATGTCGAA
>CAZSHL010000092.1:0-3610 GCA_964606585.1 uncultured Piscirickettsiaceae bacterium | reverse complement strand
GTGTATGCTCTGAGTGTTTTATTATACATCCCTAGTGTAACTTTTCCTGTTTCTGACAGACGGACAGCCCTATGCAATGCTAAAACTGTTTTTCCTGAACCTGGAGGTCCAACAATTACAACACCTTCATCTTTTGGAGATTCTGAAAAGACAGCTCTTTGATCTTGATCAAGTAAAGCAAAAGCTGGAAATTTCATTAAACCAGCTCCCTGATATACGTTAATATGCCTGTAACTTCATCTCGATCTTTACCTAGTCCACCTAATGTAAGGCGATTTAACATTGCATTTAGAAAAGTGCAACTTGTCTCAGCAACTAATGAACAGCAATGACAAGCAGATCTATTTAGTCCTGAAAAACCTTGTGAGCGAGTTTCTCGACAAACGGGATCTGCTGAGCACCAAATCGCCGATTCAGTAATTTTTTCTAAAACTAAGTCAATGACATCAATTCTAGCTTGATCAACTAGACCTCCCATGGTTCCTTCTGCATCAAGTTCAGATGTATAAATCATAATTCCGGCATAATTTGAATCAGGATCAACAAATATCCTCTCTCGAAGAGCTGATGATGAATAACCACTATTAAAGGTAAGCTGCCTGATTAAAAGATGAGATAAACTGTGCGTTAAAATAAACAAGGCAGAGTCAGGAATATCAAGAAAGAAGTTATCTTTTAGTTTATTTAGTTCTTGTTGTTGTCCTTTTATCAGTTCAGAAAATTTTTCACCATTTTCTGTAAAGTATTTTGTTATAGTGTCTTTATTGAGTTCAAAGTATATGCCTTCACCAAATGCCTCAATAGCAGGAAGCCAATTCTTGTCCCCCTTAATATCTACTTTAATTTCTTGCACACCTCTGCCTCTTGTGAAGGCTGTTAAAACTCTAATTTCTCTTAAACGTCTTATCTTAGCAATATGTGAGAACAAAAGGTTTGTAAATTTTTTACCATCTTTTGTGGATTCAAAATTTATATCAAAATTATGTTGATGGACAGATTGCCTCGTTTTAAAAAAATCTAACTCATCTTTAAATAGATTTTTTTGTTGGTCTTTATTAACAACTTCCTCTTCAGATATAACTGAATCATCATCTAGTCTTTGATTTAACTTGTCAATAATGTAATTGTGCGCCTTTTCATAACTTATACCTATTTCACTAGCTCTTCTACGTATCTTTGCTGAGTAGTTGTTATCATAAGGCTCAAGTTTCAGGATAGCATCACCTATAACCCCCTTTTCATCATCAATAATATCTTCTATTAAAAGATCAAGGGATTGAAAATCAGTATTATCTTCTTCTAAACTTATATCTAAAGCACTCAAGACTTTAGCTCTATATATTGATGAGCTTCCTCTAGGTTCAAAGCTCATTTTTTCCTTGCAAGGTTCAGATATTAATAATCTATCTTCTTTTTTCGTCCAGCTATTCACCATCCAGGGGTGAGTTCCACAGCAGCTTTGACCTGGTCTGGCATTTACAAAATTGCCTGTCACATTTTGAGCTATGTTTTTGAGGGATACTTTATCAGCTCCACAGCCTCTACAATTGACAAACATTTGGTCAAAGTCTCCACCACCTTTACCCGTTGATTCAAAGAATATGTTGTCTTGATGATTGCAGTTGCCAGTTTCTGACAGTTGTTGATTTGAATGTGCTAATAGCCACCAATTAATATCCGTTAAATGACCATTATCACAATAGGCAACAAAACGCATAGGCGATAATTTTGCCTTGTTGTTGCATTTATTATTATTACAAAGTGGTTTTCCATACTCTCTTAATAGTTTATCTGATGAAGAGATTTTCCGAAGTTTTTCACATTTAGAACAGTGGTACCATTCTGGAAAGCGAGTTACAGTAATTGATTCCTCATTATTGTCAAAACTAGAAAAGCTTAAGAGTATTTTGTTTCCTAATGCTCTATTAAGTCTTTCATATTTAATAGCCTGTTTTGGATGTTTCCAATCAGGTATATCATTCACAACAAATGACTCACCATCCATAGTGATAATTGAACCAACACCAAATGGTTGAATTGTTTGAGCTCGTCTAATTGTGTTTTCTTTATTACTCATTGGATTACTACTTTAATTTGAGAGTCAACATTTCTCATAGAATGCATAGTTCTGAAACCGGTATTATTATCAATTTTTTTAGTAAATTCAATCAATAAAGCATGCATTACTTTATCTCTACTAGCTCTGTAAACTAAGTTTTGATCTGTCCATTTTT
Organism: uncultured Piscirickettsiaceae bacterium; assembly: GCA_964606585.1. Lineage (GTDB taxonomy): Bacteria > Pseudomonadota > Gammaproteobacteria > PS1 > Pseudothioglobaceae > Pseudothioglobus. The sequence goes on along the minus strand of CAZSHL010000092.1, from coordinate 1,376 downwards.
TCCACTTATCAATAACATCATTTAAGTAGTTATCAATAATATCTCTTTCATGTTGATACATTTCATTGTCGTAGATATTTATTAATCTATTCCTAAAATCAGATATAAGGCTTTTGATTTCAGGATTATCATCATCAAAATCATCAGCAGCTCGATTTATTCTCGCAATTGTTTTAACCCCATGTCTTATGAGAAGAATCAGACTTGCATGCAATGCTCTTTCTAGTGCAGGCGCACTACCTGGGGTGACACTTGTCGGCTCAACTAATCGATATAATTTTTGATGATATGATTTAAATTGTTCGTAATGACTTCTATCTCTTGGTTTTGCGGGTGAGTACAAAGCAATTATCAAACCCGGCCCAATATTGTCAGGGTTTCTGCCTACACGACTGCTAGCCTGAATATATTCAGAGGTCGTTTTTGGTTGGCCATTTATAATCATTGAACCAAGCCTATCAATATCAATTCCAACTGAAATCATATTTGTTGCAGGTACAAAATCAATAGCAGAATCGTTATTTGTAGTTTTTAAAATATCACTAGTTTCAGCTATTGTATTACTCATATCAGCACTTATCTCTTCTTTTCTTAGGTCATTTAGCTCATCAGGATCATCTCCCTGAGCAATGCAGCAAACCTTCATTCTTTGAAAAATTTCCTGATTTACAGAGGTGCTGATTAAACCATGCTCTCTGAGACTATTACAGTAACAAAGCGTTGTCCACAAAAAATCTAAAGCTTCTTTTGAATTCTCTTTTTTGGCTATGTATCTGACTGACTGAAGAAAGGCTCCACTTACGGCATGAGCAGCACTTGTTGACCTGAAAGCTTGAGGCATAATTCCAATATAGAGTCTACCATTGTTAGGATTTGGATCAGTATTAGCAAAAAATGAATTCTTAATTTTTAAGCCTCTAGGTGGAAATATTTTTGACTTTCTGTTTAGCAGTCTCTTTAATTGTGTTTCCGAGTCTCTTACAGTCGCACTTGAGGCAATGTATTTTGGTCCAGTATCTTCAAAGCCAAGTTCCCTTTGATTTTTTCGAATTAGAGTATCAAAGCCTGCCTCATAAATACCACTTATGGTTCCCAAGGGGCCTGAAATTAAATGAATTTCATCCTGAATGATCAATGTTGGAGGAACAACTTTATCTTGAGTTTTGGTTCTAGAGCCAAAAATTTTTCCAGCGTCCTGATTCCAAGTTACTTCAGCAAACTTATCGATAGTGCCTAAAATAAAAGATGGAGGAGATTTATATATTTCTTCATCAACAAGTCTAACTGGAATATTAACTTTATTAAAAGTGCATTTAGTATTTTGACATTTATAAATGACAGCATTATTCAATACATCTATCCCTAATCCTTTAATG
>CAZSHL010000091.1:0-5621 GCA_964606585.1 uncultured Piscirickettsiaceae bacterium | reverse complement strand
CTCCTTCAAAATGATCGCTAAGCTTTTGACGTAAGCGGCTTACGTTGGTATCAATAGAACGGTCAAGCGGGTCAACCCTTCTTCCATGCAACATTTCACCAATCTCATTCCTACTCAAGACGGCTCCAAGATTTTTGTGAAAAACGCAAAGCAAGTCAAACTCGGCACCAGTGAGCTCTAGCTCTGTACCAGCTATAGAAGCATTTCTGGCGGCATAGTTTATTTCAATCGGCGTATTAGTTACTTCTTCTTTTTCTGTATGAGTGCGCCTAAGAAGCGCCTTAATTCGAGCCAAAAGCTCTCTAGGATTGAACGGTTTTCCTAAATAGTCGTCTGCCCCTAACTCCAAACCCAATATGCGATCAAGATCATCACTTGCAGCGGTAAGCATAATAATAGGAATGCTTGATTTTTGTCGTAATCTTCTACAAACTTCAAGCCCATCTATACCTGGCAGACCAATATCTAATACAAGTAAACTGAACTCGTTTTGATCTCTACCTAGAAAGACCTTTCCATCCATAAAGCCTTCTACTTCAAATCCATTTTTTGCAAGATACTCATTAAGAAGAGTAAGAATCTCTTGATCATCGTCAATAATGGCAAGTTTTGTCATTTAATTAATTGGATAAAAAGAAATCAGTATATACAAAGACGATATTAATGTAAATTCAATGAGTTTATAAAAAATTTAAAGCTTGTCTTGAAATATTTACCTTGCTTTTTTTAACCTTTTGCGTAAGTTTGTGCTGTTTGACTATTAAACTCAATCATTATACAAGGCTCATCACCTACCACTTGAGCTTGATGACCGGGCTTGCATTCATACACATCTCCTGAACTTATCGTCTCTGTACTGCCATCTTCATGCTCAACTAATAGTTGACCTGACTGTACAATTCCTAGGTGATGAGCTTGGCAGCTATCAGTACCGGCTACTGGTGCAATACATTCAGACCATATCCAGCCTGGTTGTACAGTCATGCGTGCTACATTTACATTGCCAATTGCTACAATTTCAACGGTGGTTTTGTCTGGCCTTCTAACTTCATCTGGCGACGAAAAATCAATTTTATGGATTCCTGCTGACACTTGTCTTCCTCCTTTGTATTAATAAAATAGTTTCTATTATGGTTATTCATCTGAACCCTTAATTTATTGTACATAGATTTTATTAGTTCTAGATGGATTGTTGTTTTTGCTTCAGATATATGGTCTCATGACTCAAACTAATAATAACTCATCCCAACTTGTGGTGTATCTGTTTGATCTGAATTCAGCTCTAGGATGCCATCTATCATTACCAATCTCGCTGGCATATTTGAGTGACTCATTAAAGCGTCTATTGATGATTTTCATAGGGCTAGATGTATGATCAGGTTGGGCGTCTTGATGAGATAGGAATAAGTCTTGTTGAAGATAATTTTTGGTCAGGTTGCCGAGCACTATACCACCCTTATAAAAGGAATGCCCGGGTTCATAGATTAGCCTTAAGGTTTTTGTTGTTAATGGAATAATTTGAGACTCATCTTGGATTGCTTGCGTCATACCTATTGTTTTTGATAGGTGCACACAGGGAGTGTCTTTTTTGTGGGGATTAGTATAGATAAAAAGAGTTAATGTTGTGGCTGCAAGTTGGTGGCCATTGAGCTTACTGACAGCTTTTCTAGTTAGCACTGTTAGTGCTTGATTGAGTTCAGAAAAATCACTTAAATCAGAACCAAATGAGCGAGACGAGACGATCTGCTGTCGGGTTGGTGGAATAAGCTCAATGGGAATACATGAGTGACCATGAAGCTCTTGATAGACTCTCTTTCCATTAACACCCAACAGGGTTTCAATAATTCCAATGTCGGCTCGATAGAAGTCATAACTAGAGTTAATGTTAACGCGAGCGAGTTTTTGAGAGCTCTTTCGGCCTACCCCCCATAGCTTTCTTGACTCGACAGATCTTAACAAATCTAAATACCTTTTGTAAGGAAGTGTATCTATATCGAAAATTCCTCTAAATCTAGGGTAAGTTTTGGCGATATGATTGGCCAGCTTCGCTAGAACTTTAGTGCGACCTATACCGACACAAACCGGAATACCTGTCCAGTCCTTTACCTGATTTTTTAAAGACTGCATATGGGCTATCAAATTAAACCTTAAACCTGTTAAATCTATAAAACTCTCGTCGATAGAGTAGATCTCTTGAATGGGAGAGTAGTGATTGATAATCTTCATCACCCTAGAGGACATATCGCCATATAAGGGATAGTTAGAAGATTTAACCTTGACGCTATTTTTATATACTAGGTCTTTGACCTGGAAGTAAGGCACACCCATTTTGATACCTAAGGCTTTAGCTTCATTGGAACGCGCCACAACGCAACCATCATTGTTGGATAAAACGACAATTGCTTGACCCTCAAGTTTAGGTTCAAACACCCTTTCGCAGGATGCATAGAAGTTGTTGCAATCGATTAAGGCAAACTTTTTTTGCCTAGCTTTAGTCATACTGGTGTATTACCGAAGTCACCACACCCCATATAATGAGCTCGCTGGTACCGTCGACCTTGATATCTTTAAAGTCAGGGTTTTCAGCCTTAAGAGTTATATTGCCTTTATATTTATGCAACCTTTTAACAGTAAACTCACCATCAACAACGGCAATTACTATCTTGCCACTTTTGGCAGGTAAAGACCTATCAACTATCAATATATCCCCTTGATGGATGCCAGCGCCGAGCATAGATTCGCCCTGAGCCTTTACAAAGAAGGTAGCCTCTTTATGATGGATTAGATAGGTATTTAAATCTAGTGTATCCTCTAAATGGTCGTCCGCCGGTGATGGGAATCCTGCCTGAACACGTGAAGTAAATATCGGCACTAAAAATTCTCTTGCATTCTGCTTAGCGAGCATAACCTCAATCCCCAACTTAACCTGAGATTTATACACCTCGATGGAAGGAAGGATTTCATCAGCAAGGCTAAAAGGTACCCTAAGAACTTTAGTCCCTTCCTTAAAAATACCTGAATTCTTTTTACGACCGGCACCCTTTCTAGCGCCACCATGATTATTCTTATTCATCCTTAACTTGAATTTTGTAACAATATTCAAGTTAAGATTATAGGTCAACTGTTATAAACAGTCAATCAAAAAAAATTAAAAGAAATTAAATGGATGCGAGTTGACGTAATTTTTGTGCCGCTTCGCTGTGGCGATGAATCAATTCGGCTTCATCCTTGTCAGTAATTTTTCCATCAATCACACGCCAATTTCCTGCTACCATAACTCTGTCTGCTTTCTGTGCACCGCACAGTATTAATGCGGCCAAGGGGTCGTGGCTACCGGAAAATCGCAGATCGTCTAACTTAAATAGCGCTAGGTCTGCCTGCTTTCCAGTCGCTATTTCGCCTATATCTATTCTTCCTAATAGTTTTGCCGAACCTTTACTTGCCCAATTATATGCATGCTGGTAGGTTATTTTTGATGCGCCATAGCGTAGACGCTGTAAATACATCGCCTGCCTAAGTTCCGCTATCATGTTGTAACCATCATTTGAAGCCGAACCATCTACACCCAAACCTACAACAGAGCCGGCCTCTTCAAGTTCAAGACTACTACAGATGCCAGATGCCAACATCATATTAGAACTAGGACAGTGACAAATGCCGACCTTAGATTGGCCCAATTTTTGGATCTCTTGCTCATTAAAATGAATTCCGTGAGCTAACCAGGTACGTTCAGAAAGCCAGCCCACACTTTCTAGATAATCAACAGTTCTGAGGCCATACTTCTTAATGCAAAAATTCTCTTCGTCTATAGTTTCCGCTAGATGGGTGTGTAAACGCACGTCGAACTTTTCCGCAAGCTTTACTGTATCCTTCATTAACTCTGTAGTGACTGAGAATGGCGAGCATGGCGCCAAGGCGATCTGAGTCATCGCCCCTTCATTGCTGTCGTGATATGTTTTAATAAGTCTTTCACTATCACTAAGTATCTCATCTTCACTCTGGACAACGCTTTGAGGAGGTAGACCGCCATCCTTTTCCCCTAAACTCATTGAACCTCTAGTTAGAACAACACGAATGCCCAATTTTTGAGCCTCTTTAACTTGAATGTCTATAGCATTTTTAAGTTGCTTTGGGAACAGATAGTGATGATCACTTGTAGTAGTACAACCAGACAGCAACAACTCAGATAGAGCCAATTCAGTGGCAACCGCTAACATTTCAGGTTGAATATGTTTCCATACCTTATAGAGGCTCTTTAGCCATGGAAATAGCTCTTTATTTAATGCCTCCGGGTAAGCTCTAGTCAAGGTTTGATAGAAGTGGTGATGGGTATTGATTAGACCAGGCAATACAACGCTCTGACTCGCATCATAGACCTCATCAATTGGAGCCTCTGGGGTCTTTCCCGATTCAACCAATTCAATTATTTTTTGACCCCTAACTACCACACCATCTGCACTATTTTCCGCAAATACTGCTAAGGGTTTTTTTATCCAAATTCTGGGCTCGTTACTCATACTCATCTAACAACATTTGTAATTCTTTTTTTCTTGATTTTGACGCAAAACTTGCGGATATACTATTACTAACTAATTGATACGATTGCTCCTTAGAAAGCGATAAGTGTTTTACAAGTTCATTAAAGTTCTCAGTAATATAGCCACCAAAATATGACGGATCATCTGAATTAACTGTGACGTTTAAACCTAAATCTAGCATAGTTAGTATTGTATGTTCGGACATGTTTTGGAACACCTTAAGCTTAACATTTGACATAGGGCAAACTGTCAATGGAATTTTTGATTCAATCAGGCGTGCAACAAGTTCGGTGTCGTCAAGGGCCCTGACACCGTGATCAATCCTCACTACTCCTAAATTATCAAGGGCGCTCCAGATATATCCAGCAGGACCTTCCTCTCCAGCATGCGCAACCAATTCAAGCCCCAACTCTTTAGCTTGAGAGTAGACCCGCGAAAATTTTTCAGGAGGGTGATTGAGTTCCGAGCTATCCAATCCAACGGCATCAATCTTGTCAAGATAAGGTTTCGCTAGCTCTAAAGTTCCTATTGCATCTGCTTCACTTAGGTGTCGTAGAAAGCACATAATAAGACAATAAGAAATTCCAAACTTCTTTTCACCATCCTTAAGCGCCCGCCAAATACCTGATATGAAGGTTTCAAAAGGGATTTCTCTAGAAGTATGTGTTTGGGGATCAAAAAACGGCTCTATATGTATGACGTTTTGTTGCTTACATTTGTTTATATAGGCCCAAGTTAGGTCATAGAAATCTTGTTCGGATTGCAATACTTGTGCACCCTGATAGTAGATATCTAGGAAATCCTGGAGATTGCTAAATTGATAGGCAGACCTGACTTCCTCGAGACTCCTATAGGGCACAGAAATATCATTTCTTTGAGCCAATTTAAACATCAACTCTGGCTCTAAGGTTCCCTCTATATGGAGGTGAAGTTCGATCTTTGGAAGTTTATTTAACCAGTCGTAGGATGGTTTAGACATAACAAATTATAAAACATTTCTATTTCCAAAAATGAAATCGCACCGATTTAGGGTGCGATTATCATTAAAACTTAAGTGAATTTTTATTAGTTAGGGTACTTACT
>CAZSHL010000090.1:0-5667 GCA_964606585.1 uncultured Piscirickettsiaceae bacterium | reverse complement strand
TGATGATTAACCAAGACGTTGACGAGTCAGAACAAACAGACTTCCAGGTCATGGGGCAAAGACCAAGTGTCGTTGCTATGGAAGTTATTGCAGAAGAGGCAATGGAATCACAAACAGAATAAAAGTTATTATTTTTACTGATAACTTGACTGTAACCAGTTGTCCTTTGGATAGTGGCAATTTTTATCTACAAAATGAATGGTAAAAGCTTGACGAGATTTTTGCGAGGTATTTGCAGCACTGTAATGAGGTAATTGGCCATGAATAACTATTAAAGTTCCAGCTTCAACTTCAAACATATCTAATGCCTTATTAGGCCAAGGTTGCTCATCCAAAATATCAAATTCAGTTCCACCGTTTGTTGACAAGTGGAAGCGTTTCTTTAAAGGAATTTTATGTCCACCTTTTAGCGCTTGAAGACAGCCATTTTCTCTATTGGCCTTTTCTAAGGCAAACCAGAATCCAATACAACTCAAGGGTTCAGTGTATAAAAAAGTTGAGTCTTGATGAAGGTCAACTTCACCTCCAATTCCTGGCTGCTTGAAGATATGCATTGATTGTAAAGCTCTTGGTTTATTTATGCCAAGCTGATTTGCTAATTCACTAAGATCTAACTCTTCGATTATTTTTTTATAGACTGGATCTATTATGTGTTGAGCGTGACCAATTTTATTTATAGCAAACTGCTTGGGTACAACTAGATTACCAACCTTATTAATCGCTTCTTTCTCAAAGAAAAAACGTATCTGGTCACCTGAACCTAAAAAATAATCATCGCTGGTTCTTTCTTGTTCCCTAGTATTGAAAATTGATCGTTTTTTTTGTGGCTTAAATTCTTCAATTAAGTAACTTGCACGTTCCATTAATTGATTTCTTTGATTTTTATTTATATAATTTTCAACCACTAAGTAGCCATTTTTTTCAAAAGATTTTATTTGTTTATCTGTAAACATGAATAAAATATGACCCCTTAACTTGAGATATATTCTTTGTAAACACGCCTAGTAATTTTAGACATAATTTCATAAGAGATTGTGTCGCAATGTTCAGCCACCTCATTTATTAATACATTGTTCCCAAATAATTCAACCTTGTCACCTATCTTAGGATTAGGTACACTTGATAAATCTATAGTTGTCATATCCATTGAAACTCTGCCAATAACTCTACTCTTAACGCCATTGATATAAACTGGTGTTCCATCATTAGCATGACGCGGATATCCATCAGCATAACCTATTGCCACAACACCAATTAGCATATCATGTTTACAAATAAAACGAGAACTATATCCAATTCCTTGGCCTTTTTTAAAATCTTTTATCGAAATTAATTTAGAAGATAAAGTCATTGCAGGTGTCAAGTTTTTTTGATACTTTGTATCAGGAATTGGAGAGGATCCATAAAGCATGATACCTGGACGTATATAATCCCTATGAGACTCACTCCATTTCAAAATTGCAGCGGAATTTGCAAGTGATCCAGAATACTTATTTGCATATAGAGTATTATCAAATTTGTTGATTTGTTTGGTAGTTGTGCTGCTATTTACATCTTCAGCACTTGAAAAATGCGACATTAGGGTAATTTCATTAATATTATTGCTTTCTTCAAGTAAATTTATTGCCTCAACAAATACATTATCTTGAAAGCCCAATCGCCCCATGCCTGAATCATATTTAACAAATACATCAATAGGTTTCATTAAATCAGCTTCCACAAGCCATTGAAGTTGTTCTGAGTTGAATACTGTAACAATCAAACTATGTTTTTCAACAAGAAGGATTTCAGATTTTTCTAAAATTCCTTCCAATAATAAAATTGGAGTCATGTCTATGCCAGAGTTTCTTAATTCCATAGCTTCCTCGATACAGGCGACACCATAGGCATCAGCTACTTGTTCTAACTCTTTGGCAACTTTGATAGCGCCATGACCGTAGGCATCAGCCTTAATAATAGCAATTGTTTTTGAGTTAGGCGCTAAAGATTTCGCGTATAAGTAGTTCTTCTTTATTGCATTTAGGTTTATAGAAGCTAAAGTTCTTCTAGCCACGATTTAAGGGAGTTTTATTAGCTGAATTAAAGCGACTCATATCTATACCCTCCATTGAAATTTCTGATTCAACGCCTGAAATGATGTTTGCTATCAGTTTGCCAGAGCCGAGAGACATTGTCCATCCTAAAGTTCCATGTCCTGTATTTAGATATAAATTTGAATAAGGCGTTGCTCCAATAATGGGCGGGCCATCAGGAGTATTGGGGCGCAGTCCTGCCCAAAAATTCATATCACCACTATCCAAGGCTGCAAATGGGAAAAGCCTGTTTAAGCCATATTTTAATAATGAAAGTGATTTTTCCCTTAAGTCCAAATTATAGCCCGTCAAATGAGCCGTACCTGCAACTCTTATGTTATTTCCAAGTCTAGTAATACCAATCTTGAAAGTGTCGTCCATAATTGTCGACTGTGGCGCATCTTCATTATTTCGAACTGGTAATGTAATTGAATAGCCTTTAACTGGATAAACAGGAATATTTATTCCTACTTTAGAAAGTATACTTGATGAATAACTCCCTAATGCGACTATATAGCTATCAAAAACATACTCTCCTTGATTTGTCTTTATTGCTTTAACATTTTCTTTTTCAGCTAGAATGCTTTCAATTTGAGTGTTAAATTCAAATTTAACGCCCATTTTGAGGCATCTATTGTAAAGTTGATTTGTAAAAAGGTAGCAATTGCCTGTTCGGTCATTAGCAAACCTAAGGCCTCCTATAAATTCATTCTTAGCATTGTGAAGACCAGGTTCTGCTTGTATACATCCATTTGAATCTAGAAGTTTATACTGAATATTAAATTTATCTAAGATATCAAGATCTTTTTTAACATTTTCAATCTGTTTAGTTTTTTTAAAAAGAACCAGTGAACCCTGCGTACGTTGCTCATAACATATGTCCATTTCCTTTTCTAACTCTAAGAGGCATTGTTTTGAAAAAGTTGTAATTCTTAGCATTCGGCTTTTATTTATCTCATAGCTCTTTGAATTACAGTTTTTGAGCATTTGATACATGAATCTGATAGTCTCAAGATCTATTTTTGAATTAACGATTAAAGGGGAATATTTACTAAGTGACCATTTAAGCAGACTTACTGGGAGTCCTGGAGAAGCCCAGGGAGAGGTATATGAGTAGGATAGTTGGCCCGCATTTCCATGACTAGTTTCAAGTGCTACACTGGCTTGCCTATCAATAACTGTAACATCATGACCTTGTTTGGCCAAATAATAAGCAGATGTTGTTCCAATAACGCCAGACCCTAGGACTAATATTTTCATTTTAATTCGTATTTTGAAAAAAAAGATTTTAGCACTTTATTTTGTGCAACTAATAATAACAAATAATTAACACTTAATATTTTACAAATATTTTGGTATGATTCATCTTGGCTATATAGTATGATTCATCTTGGCTATATATTAATTGTTTAATTTAAAAAAGTGCTAGGTTAAAATGGCATTTTTCTTTTTTTCAACCTTATATTATGTTTGACAAATCTATAAATTTAATCGACATCGATCCTGAAATTGCAAAAGCAATTGAAGGAGAGGTTGCTCGTCAAGAAGCTCATATTGAACTTATTGCATCTGAAAATTACACTTCACCAGCAGTTATGATGGCTCAAGGGTCACAATTAACTAATAAATATGCTGAGGGTTATCCATACAAAAGATATTATGGTGGTTGTGAATTTGTTGATATTGCAGAACAACTTGCTATCGATAGAGCTAAAACTTTATTTGGGGCAGATTATGCAAATGTACAGCCTCACTCAGGCTCGCAAGCTAATGCTGCAGTATTTCAAGCTTTATTAGTTCCTGGCGATACAATTCTAGGTATGAGTCTAGCGCATGGAGGACACCTAACACATGGTGCTGCTCCATCCTTTTCTGGGAAGAATTTCAATGCCATTCAATATGGTTTAAATTCTGATACCGGTGAAATTGATTATGACGAGGTCGAAAGGCTCGCCAACGAACATAAACCAAAAATGATTATTGCAGGTTTTTCGGCTTATTCAAGAGTTGTTGACTGGGCTAGATTTAGAGCTATTGCAGACACGGTTGGGGCTTACTTGTTTGTCGATATGGCGCACGTTGCTGGTCTTATTGCAACAGGAGATTATCCCTCACCTATATCGTTTGCAGACGTAGTTACTACTACAACTCATAAAACCTTAAGGGGACCAAGAGGTGGACTAATCCTTGCTAAAGCAAATGAAGAAATAGAGAAAAAATTAAATGCAGCAATTTTCCCAGGTATTCAAGGTGGGCCTTTGATGCATATTATTGCCGCAAAAGCAATATCTTTTAAAGAAGCAATGGGAGATGAATTTAAAGCCTACCAAAGACAGGTTGTTACTAATGCTAGAGCAATGGCTAATGTCTTTATAAATCGAGGCTATGAAGTAGTCTCAGGTGGCACTGATGACCATCTATTTCTTGTTAGTTTTATAAATCAAGGACTAACTGGAAAGGCGGTCGATGCTGCACTCGAATCGGCACACATAACCGTTAACAAAAATGCAGTACCGAATGACCCTCAATCTCCTTTTGTAACAAGTGGTATCCGTATAGGAACACCTGCTGCAACAACTCGCGGGTTTAAGGAAAAAGAATGTATTGACCTTACAAACTGGATTTGCGATATATGCGACAATCTTGGCGATGATGAAGTTATTAATGAAGTCAAAGCTAAAGTGGAAGCACTATGCGCTAATTTTCCTGTCTATAAGTAACTAAATGCGCTGTCCTTTCTGTCAATCGGACGACACAAAAGTACTAGATACGAGATTACTTGATGACGGTTCACAAGTAAGACGTCGTCGTGAATGTTTAGCTTGCGGCGAAAGACATTCAACGAGAGAATCTGTCGATCTTAATCTGCCGAGACTTATAAAAAGTGACAAATCTAGACAGTCTTTTAGTGAAGAAAAACTACGTTCTGGAATGTTAAAAGCTCTTGAAAAAAGACCTGTTGAGACAGCTAAAATAGAGCTTGCGGTTCAAAAAATTCAACGTAAATTGATGGCACAAAATGATCGTGAAGTGCTATCTTCGGTAGTTGGCGAGTGGGTTATGAATGAGCTTCAGGAGCTTGACGAAGTTGCCTATATTCGCTTTGCATCGGTTTATCGTCAATTTCAAGATATTGAGGCCTTCAAAAGTGAAATAGACAAACTTATGAAAAAGTAATAATGTCTTTTTGATAGTTAAAAGTAATGGGCCTATAATTACGTTTGGATTAGCAGTTGTTCTAAGTACTACATAAACTATACATTCATGGCAAAAACAAAAGTAGAATTTGTATGTAGGGATTGTGGAGCTTCGCACCATCAATGGAGCGGTCAATGTCTGTATTGTAGAGAGTGGAATACATTGGAAGAGATTATTCTTTTTAACTCTAGTAGTTCTAAATCAACCGCACTTAAAGACCTTCCACCATCACAAATTCAGAACCTTTCTGAGATTAAAACTAAAGATAAATCAAGATACAGCACTGGATTGACAGAGCTAGACAGAACTTTGGGTGGAGGTTTAGTTGATGGATCTGTAGTTCTTATTGGTGGTGACCCAGGTATTGGTAAATCTACCCTTATTTTGCAGGCTCTTG
>CAZSHL010000089.1:0-5703 GCA_964606585.1 uncultured Piscirickettsiaceae bacterium | reverse complement strand
TTTGTGCATGCGGATCAAGCGTTAAAGAATCACCAGGCATTGACCATTTGATAGAATTAGCCAAAGTTGGTGAGAAAATACCCATGAATAGCAATGACAAAACAATGCTTAAAGTTTTTTTCATTTTTCTTCTCCTTAATAAACGCCTAAATAAGGCGCAAAAAATTGACAAATAAAAAAACCAACTAACATTGCGTTTGTTGGTTTAGAACACTATATAGCAACAAAAATGTTAGGTCAAGCGTTTTATAGTAAAAGTGTCACAACTGCTTATACATAAATATGATAATAAACATCAAATGCGAGAAAATAATGTTATTGAAAGGTTCTTTAGGAGGACATGGCGATTTTGTATGGGAGCGTGGCAACTTTTCAGACCCACCACAAACAGATTTAGAGAGTTGGGTTATTGGTACTGGCTCTGCTGGAGCGGCTATATACACATTTAGACAGCCAGGCGTCTACGCTTATTTAAGCCATAATTTGATAGAAGCTTTCTTACTCGGAGCTGCAGCCCATATTGTGGTTGATGGTGGGTGGGATAATGATTTGATGAAACAGGTTTCTAAGCCATCACCAATAGACTAGGTTTTTCTTATGCGCCTATAGATTAGTGCAACAAGTCCTGCTAATATAAATACTAATAGGTAGTCAATTATTGGAATTCTGAAGACTTCGTTAATCTGCCTCCAACCTCTTTCGGAGTAGACAGCGACTAAGCCGATAATAAACAATGCTCCTATAAACCAGCGCACCGTTCTAGACAAGCCTAATCCGTGCATTTGAGTCACAATGAACATCATCAGAAAACCAAACAAAAACATGGGCCAAAACTCTTGTCCTGCAATCAGCGCAACGACAACACCATGAAAAAGTACTAGCACTTCTAGGCATAATGTCCACCATCGATTAGTGTGTACCCGCGTAAATATAAAACTCGCCTGTATCATTAGAAGGAAGGTATAAAAGAAACCAAATAGATGTCCCCAAGTTGTTTCCATTGGGTGGAACCAGTAAGTATAAACTACAGCCCACGAAAAATAATATCCATGGTAGCGAATCAGAAAGGGACGGATGCCTATAAAAGGCTTCCCGCCGCTACCAAAAAACAACCCTCTTCTCGGTGCCTCTATAATGAGTACAACCACTAACAGTAGAATGACCGATGCCTGGGAAGAGAAGACAGAGACGTTTTGAGCTAGACCGTCATACCAGATTGCAGTCTGCACATAGTGAAGAACACCAAAAGCTACTGTTCCCCCTAAGGCAATCCAGTTGATTGGATGCATACTTTTTCTGTCTTGCAGTTTGGAGCGGTTTTTTTGTGCCCATAAAATAACACCCCAGATAAATAATTGGTGAACAAGATAGCTCGCCCATGCGCTAAATTGAGAAGCGAAATTAGGGTCCGGTCTTTTCCAGTAATACCAAGCAGCCCCCTGATCCGGCAGAAGTTCTACTTGTCGAAGTTGAGTCTCTAGCAACAAAATACTTGCGGTAGCGAGTGCAGCAATGATGATCGCAAAAGACCAAACTCTATTCATGAAATTGATCTCCTTGTGCTGGCCAAGATAAAATAAGCCTAGTCAATTTCGCATTGACTAGAGTCCCAGTATTGTTTCTCAATTTTGCCCATTGAAAATAAGGTGTTAACTATGTCCTTTACAGAAAAGCTTTCGATATCTCCGACCGCCAGTATATATTGGCCTGAATTACTTTGATTGAAAACCTTAATATAGTAGGTGCCAGCTTCGAAAACCTCGTTTGAAGCAAAGTTTGCTCCAATTTCTGGACCTACCCAGTACCATTGTTTACCGTATTCCTCAAACCAAGGCCACCATTCAAAGTTTTCTCCATCAGCTAAATATATTAGGTGAAAGTCCGAGTCTAGCACTTCAAATGAGAAGGTTTTTTGGAGGGGGCAGTTGTCAATTTTTGCGGCTAGAACAGAGCCATAAAAATCGAAACTTTCATCTGAATCAATTCTGTAATAATGAGGAGCCCCATCGAGCTTAGAATATATTGCCTTTGATATTTCTGGCTCCTCAATTTCATAGGGAGCATCAGCGGGAAAGCTTGAATTTGAGTTAAGAACAGGCTTGTGGGCGTACAAGTGAGTGGTCATTAAGAGCAAAATTGTTAACGCTAAAGTTTTTTTCATACGCAATACCAAAAAAAAAGTTGTAGTATTGTAAAACTTTAAAAGTAATATTGATTTACCACCATTATGCATCATCATTGTCGATAGGCTCAGGGGCCAAAACCTCTCTATTACCAGCGCTATTCATGCTGCTGACAACACCGCTTAATTCCATATCTTCAATAATTCGTGCGGCACGATTATAGCCGATTCTCATACGTCTTTGCAAGCTAGAAATGGAAGCCCGTCTTGTGGAGGTAACTATATGCACCGCCTCATCATATAGTGGGTCAAGGTCCCCAGAGATGCCACCTTCTTCATGTGCGCTAGCAGTTTCTTGTTGCAGGTTGAGAACGCCATCTAAATAATTCGTCTCCGAACTGTCTTTGAGGTGTTTCACGACACGAAATATTTCATTGTCTGCGACAAAAGCGCCGTGTACCCTGTTCAAATGTGAAATGCCAGGCGTCATATAAAGCATGTCGCCCATTCCTAAAAGTTGCTCTGCGCCAGCCTGGTCGAGGATGGTTCTAGAGTCCGTTTTGGAGGACACTTTGAAGGAAATGCGGGTAGGTATATTCGACTTTATGAGCCCAGTGATAACATCAACGCTAGGCCTTTGAGTCGCCACAACAAGGTGTATTCCAGCTGCTCTAGCCTTCTGTGCAATCCTCACAATCAGCCCCTCAACGCGTTTAGATTTAGCGCGGTCTTCTTGTGCGAGTGCGCTCAGCATATCGGCATACTCGTCAATCACAATCACAATCACAGGTAATGTCTCTAGTTCAGGAGCAACCTCTCCTTCTTTCGCTGTTTTGGAATCGAATGATGGATCTAATAAAGGCTTGCCATTTTTCTTGGCCCTAATAAGTTTCTCATTAAAGGTCTCGATATTGCGTACGCTAAATTTGGCCAGCAATGTGTAGCGCCTTTCCATTTCATTGACGCACCACCACAACGCGCTCGCCGCCTCATTCATGTTTGTAATGACAGGGGTAAGTAGATGCGGGATATCTGCATAAGATGCTAGCTCAACGATTTTTGGATCGATCATTATTAGTCTGACTTGGTCGGGTCGTGCTTTATACAAAATACTCAGAATGATTGCATTCAGTCCTATAGATTTGCCCATTCCGGTAGCACCGCCAACTAGTAGGTGTGGCATTTTTACCAAATCTGCAATCACAGGTTGACCATTAATATCCTTCCCAAGAGCGATAGAAAGTGTCGATTTGGATTTACTGAAGATCTCGCTTGAAATGACCTCCTTGAGTCCAATAAGCTCTCTTTCAGAATTAGGTATTTCTAAACCAATTACTGGCTTGCCAGGAATCACGTCGACAATTCTTACACTCTCTACTAATAATGCGCGTGCAAGATCTTTGTTGAGATTCATGATCTGGCTGACCTTGACCCCCGGGGCCAGTGATATTTCGAACTGTGTGACAACTGGTCCTGGTGTCACTGCGGTTATGGTGACGTCAAAACCAAAATCTTTTAGTTTAAGCTCGACTTGTTGTGACATCTCCTCTAACTCTTCCTCGCTATAACCTATCTCTTTGTTATCGACTTCATTAAGTAGAGACAAATCAGGGAGACCCGTTGTGCTGGTTGATTTAAACAAATTGCTGGTTTCAGTCTTTTCAGTATTTGCTGATTTTTTGCTGACGGTTTTTTGTTTGGCAGGTTTTTTGCTGACCCTTTTTGGTTCGACGGCGCTTCGGGTGCTATTGATTTCACGTTTCTTTTGACCCATTATGGGTCGACTTGCTGGCTCTTTTTTTACATCCTTGGTGCTACCAAACATTGCGCTGCCAATACTTTTCCATGAGGAACTACTGGCAATACTAAAACTCACCATTATGATGCCAACATAGATGATAGTTGAAACCTCACCTAAGTACTCTAGAAAAAACATCTCATGCATCATAACGCCAATATATCCACCACTCGGATCGGCAATGTATTGAGCCGCCAGTGCGGTTGAAAAAGCTAACATAACAAAAAAAGCAATCAAACGAAATAGAAACATTAGCGGGGTTTGTGTTTCTTTAGAGGCATCGCGATGAAAATTGTAACCAAGCCAAACTAGTGAGATGGGTAGAATGTAGGATACATAGCCCAGAATTGAGATTGATATATCACTCAAATAGGCGCCTAATATGCCAGCAGAATTAATAACCGGTTTGGCTAAAACTACGTCTCCTGACCAGGGATCTTCAAGTGGCGAATGGGTTAGGAGTGAAATAAGGTAAAAAATACCTAATGTCACAAGGAGTATAAAGGCGACCTCGTTGGCAATTCTAGAACGCATATTTATTGGTTTTGTATGCGTTGTTCGTTTGTTATTTTTTTTCAAGGTAGTTTATAATTCACCATTGGTTAATTAGTATAAAGTATTTCAAATGAGTAAGACTAAACATTGTCGTGTTTTGATTATCGGTTCAGGCCCTGCAGGATACTCCGCTGCGGTTTATGCTGCTAGAGCGAATCTTAACCCAGTCATGGTTAGCGGCCTAGAGCAGGGCGGTCAACTCATGACTACCACGGATGTTGATAATTGGCCAGGGGACACGTCTGGTCTACAAGGCCCTGAATTGATGGAACGTATGAAAGAACATGCTCTGAGGTTTAATACAGAAATCATCAATGACTATATCACTGAAGTTGATTTTTCAAATCGCCCTTTTGTTCTGCAAGGGGCGGACACAACCTATCATGCTGAGGCGGTCATTATTGCAACCGGAGCAACGGCTAAGTATCTTGGTCTTGATTCCGAAGAGGCATATAAGGGCAAAGGGGTGTCAGCGTGCGCAACCTGTGATGGGTTTTTTTACCGCGGCCAGAAAGTTGCTGTAATTGGCGGCGGCAATACTGCTGTCGAAGAGGCGTTGTATTTATCTAATATAGCTGACCATGTGACAATTGTGCATCGCCGAGATAGCTTCCGCTCTGAGAAAATTCTGGCAGACCAACTTATAGAAAAATCCAAGAATGGCAATGTTACTATTGAGTGGAATCACAATTTAGTTGAAGTATTGGGCGACAACATGGGGGTAAATGCGATACGCTTAAATGGTAATGATGGAAGCACTAAAGAGCTCGATGTGCATGGCGTGTTTATTGCGATCGGGCATACACCGAATACAGCGATATTTGAAGGCCAGATAGATATTAAGGAAGGCTATATCCAAGTCAATAGCGGTCTATCGGGCAACGCAACTCAGACGAGCGTTGAAGGCGTCTTTGCGGCTGGCGATGTTGCGGACCATGTATATCGTCAAGCTGTCACCTCAGCTGGTTCGGGTTGCATGGCTGCATTGGACGCTGAAAGGTTTCTTGATAATCTATAGATTTTGACTCTTTCGTGGCGCTAAATTTAAGAGCAATTCAATCTGCGTTGTGTATAATTTCACGTTTTTGGCCATATAGCTCAGTTGGTAGAGCAAGGGACTGAAAATCCCTGTGTCCCTAGTTCAATTCTAGGTGTGGCCACCACCTTATTAAAGCCGAGTTAAACGCTGATTTAACTCGGCTTTTTTTGTACTAATAATTAGTCAGCA
>CAZSHL010000088.1:0-5900 GCA_964606585.1 uncultured Piscirickettsiaceae bacterium | reverse complement strand
TCAATTTACAAAAGATATTGATAAAGTGAGTTATGCTTTTGAAAAGGACTACGATGGAACGTATTGTAAAAAACGATTTACTCTTTCAGAGTCCGAGCAAAATAAAAGTAAGTTATTAAATTTTTCTGCCTGGATTGACCATCCTTTAATAGGTGATCATAGCCATGGTAGTGGATTTTTGTCATTATCATATCTTGCCTTATGCTCTCCATTCTTTGGAAAATTTTTAGCCCCAGATGCTATTATAAGGTTTGCAAAAGAGTCTAATCCTGACAGCTCTTATATTGGTCATGCTAAAAATATTTTCTTTGATTTACATAATCTTTTATTTAAAATCCCTGTTTTTGTGTGGAAAAAATTCATACAAAAAAGAAGATTACCAGGCGTACAGATTTTTAGCAAAATTGGTTCTTATCCATTACATTATCATGCAGAACATTCGCCAAATAAGGATAGTAAGGTTGTTTTAAGTGATGAAAGGGATGAATTGGGAAGAAGAAAACTTTTCATTGATTTTAATTTTTCAGATATAGATGTAGAAAATGTTATAAAAAATCATCAAATAATTGACGATTATCTTAGGTTTAATAAGTTGGGTTATCTAAAATATGTTAATAAAAACCTTAACACTGAGGTTTCCTTTCAAGCTAGGGACGGTTTTCATCAATTAGGCACAACAAGAATGTCCAAAGAAATTCAAGATGGTGTTGTAGATTCTAATTGCCGTGTTCACGGTGTTGAAAACCTCTATATAGCCAGTAGCTCTGTTTTTCCAACATCAGGCCAAGCAAATCCAACGCTGACTATAGTTGCTTTATCAATTAGAATCGCTCAAACTTTGAAATATTTTTTTAAATCTAAATTTGAATTATGAAAACAATCAAGTGGGATGAAGTTGTGATTATAACTTCGAAATTAGCCTTTTTACTTCATCAACCAGAAACGTTTAATTAGAGGTATAGAATTTTGCAACTTACAGTTATTATTCTTACACTTAACGAAGATAAACATCTATTACGCTGTTTAAGGAGTTTAAATAGCATTGCAGATTCTATAATAGTCGTTGATTCTTTTTCTACTGACAATACTATTCAAATCGCTAAGGATTGCGGCGCCACTGTCATGAGTCATGAATTTATTAATCAAGCGCAACAGTTTAATTGGGCATTAAAACAGCTAGATAATCAGACCGAATGGGTTTTACGTATTGATGCAGATGAGTATTTAACACCAGCCTTAAATCTAGCAATATTGAATAAGCTTTCTAAGGTTAAGTCAAATATTAATGGCATTTACTTTAATAGAAGGATGAGTTTTCAAGGTAAATTAATTAAATATGGAGGTGTATTCCCAGTTCCTGTATTACGTTTGTTTAGGTACGGCTATGGTGAGTGCGAAAATCGTTGGATGGACGAACATATTAAAGTTACTGGAGACACTGAATATCTAAGAGATGAAATCATTGATGATAATCTAAATAATCTTACTTGGTGGACTAATAAACATAATAATTACGCATCTAGACAGGCTGTTGATTTATTAAATTTAGAATATAACTTTAATGATCTAAATTCGATTGCTAGCATTAATTTGGGTAAAAAAACTGAAAAAAAGCGATGGTTTAAAGAAGTTATCTATGCTAGGATGCCTAGAGGATTTAGAGCCGTATTTTATTTCTTATATCGTTATATAGTACGTTTAGGTTTTTTAGATGGAAGAGAAGGTGCAAATTTTCATTTTTTACAAGGTTTTTGGTATAGATATTTAGTCGACGCAAAGGTCGATGAAGTTAAAGCATAAATGAAAAAAAATAATGTAAGTATAGAAACAGCAATAAATAATGTGCTTGGTGATGGATATGTTGAATAAAAACTAGATGCTAATGTATTTGTTTACAATCGACATGTTTAATGCAATTATTAAAGATAATTATTTATTTTATAATAGGCTTTTTTATATACATATCTACATAGCGTAAATTATGTCAGAAAAAACTAGCTATTTTTCTACTCAAAAGAACTCAGAAAAATCCTTTGGTATTGTATTCTCAATTGTATTTTTAATTATTTCACTATACCCTTTAATTAGTTCTGAAGGTTTGCGTATTTGGGCATTCATCGTATCAGCTATATTTTTCTTGCTAGCTTTTGCAGCACCCCAGCTATTAGCACTTCCAAATAAACTCTGGTTTAAGTTTGGCATATTACTGGGCTCTATAATTACCCCAATTGTAATGGTATTTGTTTATTTTATTACTGTACTACCTACTGGTCTTATTATGCGTCTATTAGGAAAAGATTTACTCAAACAAAAGTTAGATAAAGATGCTAAGTCATATTGGATTGAGCGCAGTGAACCAATGGGTTCAATGAAAAATCAATTTTAGGAGTTTAAAACATGTCATTCATTAAGGAGTTGTGGGACTTTATGCGTGCTAGAAAGAAATTTTGGTTGTTACCAATTCTTCTAATCATGTCATTATTTGGTTTTTTAATCGTACTTAGTCAAGGCTCTGCCGTTGCACCATTTATTTATACTTTATTTTAATCTATGATAGCTATTTTGGGTGTGTCTGCGTTTTATCATGATAGCGCTGCAGCGATAGTTGTTGATGGTGAAATTATTGCAGCAGCTCAAGAAGAGCGATTTACTCGCAAGAAGCATGACCCATCCTATCCAGTTAATGCTATTAACTATTGCTTATCAGCAGCAGGATTGTCGTTAGATCGAATAGATTACATTGCTTTTTATGATAAGCCGTTCTTAAAGTTTGAGCGCTTGTTAGAGACTTATATTGCCTTTGCCCCAAAGGGCTTGCAATCTTTTAGAATGGCAATGCCAGTTTGGCTGAGAGAAAAGTTGTTCTTAAAATATATGCTCATTAAAGAGATCAAAAAAATTGATAAGAATTTTGATGACAATAAAATAATGTTTGGTGAGCACCATTTTAGTCATGCTGCTAGTGCATTTTATGCCTCACCTTTTAAAGAGGCAGTTGTGCTAACACTTGACGGTGTAGGAGAATGGGCAACCACTACTGTGGCTATTGGTAAAGATAGCAATCTTAATATTGTTAAAGAGATTCACTTTCCACACTCACTTGGATTGCTGTACTCCGCATTTACCTACTATATAGGTTTTCGTGTTAATAGTGGTGAGTACAAAGTAATGGGTTTAGCACCTTATGGAGAGCCTAAATATAAAGATATAATTTTAAATAAGTTGATTGATTTAAAAGAAGATGGCTCGTTCCGTCTAGACCAGTCTTACTTTAATTACTCCACTGGCCTTACTATGACTAACCAGAAGTTTGCTGATTTATTTGGAGAGAAAGTTAGAAAACCAGACAGAGATAAACTAACTCAGTTCCATATGGACATTGCAGCATCTGTACAAGCTGTTACAGAAGAAGTAATGTTAACAATGACTAGATCGCTAGCAAAGAAATATAAAATTCCAAATCTTTGTATGGCTGGTGGCGTTGCACTTAACTGTGTTGCGGATGGTAAGATACTTAGAGATAAAGCATTTAAAGATATTTGGATTCAACCTGCATCTGGCGATGCTGGAGGAGCTTTGGGCAGTGCGCTTGCAGTTTGGCATACAGAACTTCGCAAACCTCGAATAGTTAATCCTAATGACTCCATGAAAGGCTCATATTTAGGACCATTATATGGACAAAACGAAATCGAAAAAGAATTATCAGAATGTGGTGCTAAATTTAATTTAGTTACCGAAAAAGATATGATTGAACAAACCGCACAAACTCTATCAGAAGGCCAAGCAGTTGGTTGGTTCCAAGGCAGAATGGAATTTGGACCTCGCGCACTTGGTGGTAGATCTATTCTCGGAGACCCTCGTTCAGAGAAAATGCAAAAGACACTTAATCTTAAAGTTAAATACCGTGAGAGCTTTAGACCATTTGCACCGTCTGTACTAAGTGAAGATGTAACCGAGTGGTTTGAGTTAGATTATGATAGCCCGTATATGCTTTTAGTTGATGATGTTAGAAAAGACAAACGTATAGAGATGACTAAAGAAGAAGAGTCTTTATTTGGTATCGACAAGCTCAATATCAAACGCTCCGAGATCCCCGCAGTCACCCATGTGGACTATTCGGCTCGAATACAGACAGTCCACCGAGAGACCAACCCAAAATATCACGCATTGATCAGTCGATTCAGAGAAAAGACCGGATGTGCTGTGTTAGTAAATACCTCCTTCAATGTTCGCGGAGAGCCTATTGTCTGCACCCCAGAGGATGCCTTCCATTGTTTTATGGGGACGGAGATTGAGCTATTGGTAATAGGGAATTGCCTACTCAGGAAGGAGAAACAGGATCAGTCATTAATTGAGGATTACAAGGAAAAGTATGAGCTTGATTAAAAGAGAGAGTCACAACGAAAATAGTGACAGAGAGAAAAACTACCCATTCGCCCGATTGATGAGTTGGCTGTTTTTGGCAGCATCCATACTGCTGCTGATCTATACCTACTATCGTGCAGAGATCACAGAGATCACCACTCAAGGTGACAATAGTATGCAGTACTTCAAGTACTATGTGATCTCTCTGACCGGGATTCTCTTCTGGGGGATTGTATTACGGCTACAGGAAGAGATTCGAGCCAACATTGTAATTGTGACTACCTCACTGGTGGTAGGACTCTACTTGATCGAGGGAGGGCTGACTTTTATGGGGTTGGGACAACCTCAGGACCGAGCAGTAGCATTAGCAGAGCTGGGCGTTGAGTATGACCAGCGAACAAAACTAGAGGTAATTGATGATCTGATTGTGGAAGGGGTGAATGCAGTTCCGACTATGTATGCTGCGAATTTTCTTCAAATAATTGGAACGAATAAGGAGGACATCAATCAACTATTCCACTTAGGAGGGGTTTCCAACAAAACCACTGTAGGCGGCAACGAGTCAGGAAAACACTTGTTTTACACAAGTGATCGCTATGGTTTCAATAACCCTGATAGTCAGTGGGATTCACAAACAATAGAGTGGCTGCTAATAGGAGACTCTTTCACGCACGGTTCAAATGTTCAGTCAGGTCAAGAGATAGCTGGGCAGCTTCGTTCTATTACTGGTAATCATGCAATCAGTTTGGGAATAAGTGGTAATGGTCCATTATTAGAGTACGCAGCCTTGGTCGAGTACGGAAAGACATTGACACCAGAAAAGGTGTTGTGGATTTATTTTGAAGGCAATGACCTAACATCTAATTTACAGATAGAAAAAACAAATCCACTGCTTATGCAATACATGAAAGATGGATTTTCCCAAAACCTGATCAATCGTCAGAAAGAGATTGACAGAGGGTTAGAAAAATATATCATGGAAGCACAAGCACAAGCACAAGCACAAGCACAAGCGCAAGCACAAGTGCAAACGAAACTGTATAAAACCCGATGGATTAGGTTGTATGCAATACGAAGTATAATAGATTTTGATGTTGAAGTTGACGTTGACGATCCACTGTTTGTTAAAATTCTAGCCAAGGCAAAGGCAAAAGTTGATTCATGGGGGGGTGAACTATATTTTGTCTATCTGCCTGAATATGGGCGTTACAATAACAAAACCATCTCACACGACAAGTTCAGAAAAAAAACTGAGGTGATAGATTTGGTTAAGCAGCTAGATATACCAGTCATTGATATTCACCAGGAAGTTTTTGCTAATCATTCTGATCCGCTTGTACTGTTCCCGTTTCGACTGCCAGGACATTATAACGCAGATGGTTATAGCGAGGTTGCTAAGGCAATCGTAACAGGTGTTAACAAATATGAACAAAGCAATAAATAACCAAGTTCAAAGAAAAAACAGGTTGTTCAGTAGTGGTAAACACCTCATTTAATGTTAGAGGTGAACCTATTGTTTGTACACCAAAAGATGC
>CAZSHL010000087.1:0-5929 GCA_964606585.1 uncultured Piscirickettsiaceae bacterium | reverse complement strand
GTACAAATACGGAAAAGTAGGTGTTGATAAAGATGAAGAGCTTGCCAAGAGTTGGGAGATTAAATCTGCCCAGGGTGGTGATGCTTATTCCCAATATTATTTAGGACAAAACATCATAGACTATGGAGCACTCACCAAGGATGATGAAGAAGCGATTAAATGGATCACAAAAGCTGCCGAACAAGGACACGTTTCAGCAATAGCTGACCTCGAAGCAATAGGAATAAATGTTGAGGTAACTGCAGATGATAACAAGACAGACACCGCAAACAATGATTCAGAAACATTATTGTCTTTCAAAAATACTATAGAAGCAGGCTCAGGCTTGTCCTCCAAACGAATAGGAAAATGGTTTATTGGCAGTGACTGTAACAATATTACTTCAGAGATTATAGTCTTACATGATCAAATTATGCAGAGACCTTTCTCGACTGAACAGACTTTAAATGTACTGATAGAGACAAATAATGAATACTCTAGTAAATATTTTCCTCTCTCTGATTATGGGGATTTATTCTTCTTTAGTGACAATATCATTTTTAACAGCATTCACTCTTCCAATATTCAAGATTACTATTTTGAATCATTAAAATTCCCTGAACTCTCTTCGAACGATGCCTACCAACCCACCCAGCTATTGTCATGCAAGAGCCTAAATAATGATCTCGGATACATCCTATTAGAAAGTGATGCCATTGAGTTTGATAAGTTCCTTTACTCCGCTAAAAATAAATGCCAAAACAACAAGCCTATTGACTGTTTAAGAAAATTTGTAGATTTTGCTGATGCTTCAAACAATAATGAATTATCACGCGCCGAGTTAACAAGGTTTTCAAGATTTGTCGTTAAGTGGCTAACTTTAAAGGGCGAACTCCAACTAAATGAACGTATGGGTGCCGCTGCTGCTAGTATGATTTTTGCACCTGCTCTTGCGGAATTTATTCTATTGAACTATGACTATGATGATGATGATCATATCGACATCCGTGAAATGACGTTCGATATGGTGAATATTACTGGAAGCTCAGAACTTAATAACAAAATCATCAGAGGATATATTGAAGCTATAGATATATTATCAAAATCTAAAAAAGATGCTTCTAGAATGCTGGAAGATCTATTCTAGTAGAAGAAAAAAGTAATAATTAAATGAAAAAAATATTTCTACTCTTGTTTCTATCTCTTGGTTTGATAGGTTCAGCTTTTGCAGACATTAATGATGCTGAAGATGCTTACGATAGCGGAGACTTTAAAACTGCTTTTCAAGAGTATCTAACCCTTGCTAGAAAAGGAGACAGTTTCGCTCAGTCATGGGTAGGATTCTTGTATGACCATGGTCAAGGTATTGCTGAAAATGACAAGCTAGCCGTTAGTTGGTACAGAAAAGCAGCTGATCAAGGAAGTGCATACTCCCAAAATGCTTTAGGTCTAATGTATGAATTTGGTTATGGTGTCAATAAAAACTACACTCAAGCCCTAATTTGGTATAGAAAAGCAGCTGATCAAGGACATGCTGATGCTCAAAACAATTTAGGGTGGATGTATGCCTATGGAAAAGGCATAACTAAGAATGAAAAGATAGCCTTTAGTTGGTTCAGAAAATCAGCCAATCAGGGAAATGCTCGAGCTCAAAGTAATTTAGGTTATATGTATGAAAAAGGCTATGGTGTTACAAAGAATTACAATCTAGCCGTTAATTGGTACAAAAAATCAGCTAATCAGGGGGATTCTATTGCTCAAAACAATTTAGCTGAGATGTACGAAGAAGGTGAAGGTGTTGCTAAGAACTACACACAAGCCTTGTATTGGTATGGAAAAGCGGCTGACCAAGGCAGTACTCAAGCGCAACAAAATTTGAATGATTTAGAGTCAACCATTAAAGCAGAAAAAGAAGTTGAAGCCAAGAAAAAAGCAGAGGCTGCTGAAGCCAAGAAAAAATTCGAGGCAGCTAAAGCAAAAATAGATTATGAAAAGGCAAAAACAGCTTATGACAAAGGAGATTACGAAACAGCCTTTAGAGAATTCACAAATCTAGCTAAAAAAGGAAATGCTGATTCTCAATTTCAACTAGGAATGATGTACCTAGACGGTAAAGGTGTTACTCAAGATTACAAGCAAGCGCTAAGTTGGTTCAGAAGAGCTGCTAATCAGGGAAATACTAATGCTCAATACAATTATGGCTTAATGCATTACTACGGCTATGGCGTTAAGCAAGATAATAAAAACGCTTTTAATTGGATTATGAAATCTGCTCTTCAGGGCTATGACGAAGCTCAATTTAGTATAGGTTGGATGTATGAAGAAGGTATAGGAGTTAATGCATCTAATAAAGTATCAGATAGCTGGTACAGAAAAGCGGCTGACCAAGGACATGCTGATGCTCAATACAATTTAGCCTTGATATATTACAGGGGTCAAGGTGTTACCCAAGATTATGAACAAGCTGCATATTGGTATAGAAAAGCGGCCAATCAGGGAGATGCTAATGCTCAATATAACTTAGCTTATATGTATTCAAATGGTGAAGGTGTTACAGAGAATGACAAACTAGCCATTAGTTGGTACACAAAGGCGGCCAACCAAGGACATGCTGTTGCTCAATACAATTTAGCCTTGAAGTATGACAGGGGCGAAGGTGTTACTCAAGATCATGATCAAGCTGCATATTGGTACGGAAATGCGGCGATTCAAGGAGTTGCTGAAGCTCAATACGCTTTAGGTTACAACTATCAATATGGTGAAGGTGTTACTAAAGACTACAAACAAGCCGTTGATTGGTACAGAAAAGCGGCGAACCAGGGATATGATTACGCTGAAAATAATCTGGGTTATATGTACCACATGGGCTATGGTGTTACTAAGGATTATAAGCAAGCTGAATATTGGTACAAAAAAGCGTCTGATCAAGGAAATATATTTGCCCAAAACAATTTGGGAGAAGTTTATGACACCGGCGGAGAAGGTGTTGTTCAAGATTTTGAAAAAGCCTTATATTGGTTCAGAAAAGCGGCCAATCAGGGGAATTCTGATGCTCAAAATAATTTAGGAAATATGTATGAAAATGCCAAAGGTGTTGGTCAAGATTATAAACAAGCCCTTAGTTGGTATAGAAAAGCTACAGATCAAAAAAATGAAGAAGCTAAAAAGAATCTGGAGTCATTAGAATCACTCATTGCAGCAAAAACTATGTTTGATAATTTGGAAGATTATGTTGCGAAAGCTAAGCAAAAGGCAGAGACTGCATACATGATGAGAAAAACAGAAGTGGCTGAAGCAAAGAAAAAAGCAGAAGCAGATAAAACATATATAGAACAGATATCTCAAGACACTCTCAAACTAGGGAATGAAAACGAGAAACTAATACAAGAGTCACTTCAACTCAAAGCAGACCTTGTTTTAGAAAATGATAGATTAGATATTTTAAAAACTGTCTGGGAAGCCAAGGATAAACTAGCACGAGATGAGATAAACAAATTAAACCAAACGTCCGCCTCCAAAAATTTAATTATCGCCAATTTAAAAAGCGAAAACGAAGAACTAGAAAAAAGACTGTCATCTGCCATACAAGAGAATAAAAAAATCATGCAAGAGTCACTCCAACTTGCAGCAGAAATAGTTGAACAAATCCAAGAAAAAGAGCTTCTTATCGAAAAACACTTAAATATCCTGAAAACTACTTATATAAATGATATTGCAGAAAGTGTGAAAAGAGAATGGAATTACCAAGGCGCCAAAGATGGCTGGGGTTGTGATGTACGTGTTGTTCAAGATGAAAAAGGAGTAGTGCAAGAGTTTGATGTCAACAACTGCATTATTGATGAAAGCTACAGGAAGGCCCTTTTTATTAATTCAATTGAAAAAGCGGTCTTAAAAGCATCACCATTACCAGTTGCACCTGACAAAAGTATCTTTGACTCGGAGATAATATTTAAATTTAAGGCTTATTAGGGATTATTTAATGTGAAAAAACTACTTCTAATATTAGCACTATTTATTGGCTTAATTAGCTCGCCTTTTGCCGACTTTGAGTCATGGTTTAACGCATCTAATGCTTGTCAAAAAATTAATAATTTAGAAGAAGGAAGTAATCAGATAGATGCAATCATAAAAAATTTAGAATCCATGTCTAAAGAAGGAGTTGCAAGAGCTTCACACTGCTTAGGAAAACTATATGAAGATGGCGAAATCATTACTAGAGATAATCAAGAATCCTTTGCATGGTATTTGAAAGCTGCTGAGCTAGGCTACCTTTCAGCACAATATAAGGTTGGATTTTTGTATCAACAAGGAGAAGGTGTTATTAAAGATCATAATAAAGCCTTATATTGGTTGAAAAAAGCTGCCGAGAGTGGACACTCTAGAGCTATAAACCACTTAGCTGTAATGTATGAATTTGGTTCAGGTGTTACAAAGAACTATAAAGAAGCCATATTTTGGACTAAATTAGCAATTGAACTGGGGCTTCCTTATCAAGAAAAATTAAATAAATTAGAATTATTGGTCAAAACTGAAGATGAAGAAATAAAGAGAAGAGATGAAGCTGAAAGGGCTCCGATAGAACAGGCATATCAAGATACACTAGAAAATGCACGGCGACTCTCGCAAGAATCAATTCAGCTCAAAGCAGATCTTGATTTGGTTAAATACCAATTAGATTTATTAAGCGCTGTTTGGGAAGCTAAGAATGAATTAGCACGGGATGAGATAAACAAATTAAATCAAACATCCGTCTCCAACAATTTACTTATATCTAATTTAGAAAGTGAAAATGAAGCACTAGAAAAAAGACTGTCATCTATCATACAAGAGAGTGAAGAAAACACACAAGAATTACTGCAACTCAAAACGGAACTAATAGAACAACGACAACAAAAAGAACTTCTTATTGAAGATCACTTAAATATCCTGAAATCTACTTATATCAATGCAATTGCTGCAAGCGTGAAAAGCAAATGGCAATACTTCGGAACTAATAGTGACTGGGGTTGTGATGTGTATGTATTTCAAAATGAAAAAGGAGTGGTTAAAGCGGTAGATATCAGCAACTGCAGTATTGATGTAAGTTACAAAGAAAATCTTTTTATGAACTCAATTGAGAGTGCCATCTATAAAGCTTCACCACTTCCTTTAGCACCGGATGTTGACGTATTCGATAGTGAGATAATATTCAGATTTGTAGGTGATTAATTTCTATTATTATGTTGGAAAAACTACTCCTACTGATTACTACTCACTCTCGACTCTATAGTTTCAGCTTATGCCCAAATGGAGTTATTTAATTGATGAATATTCGTTCATACATTTTTTTAATAACATTAATAATACCTATTACTTCTTTTTCAGTTGTACCTACTTATATTGAAAGCAATACTATTGAAAATCTTTGTAGAAAAATAGATTGTCACAATCAATTAAATGAATACTACAAAAAATACTACTATGTTAAGCAGTTTCATAAAGCCTTAGCTGTCTCCTATCACAAATCTGGTAACCGGTATTTTATTGACAACTTTGGTATGTCATGGCAATATGAGAGCTTAGGTGAAGCCAAGCAAGAAGCTCTTAAAGCTTGTAATAAGAACAGTAAAAATTGTGAAATCCTCTTGGTAAATAATACATTTCATAATAATAAATTGTATGAGGTGTTTACCACTACTGAACAATCTGTAGAAGATGAAATCGCGGCGTTTGAAGCTGAACTAGAAGCCGAACTTGCCGGCTCATCGAATAGTAGTTTCAATATTCCTAAAAATGCCTATAAAGCTGGTAATACTTGGTTTTGTAAAAAAGGCTATAAAAAATCTGGAAACCGTTGTCTTAAGATAAATATTCCTGAAAACGCTTATGCTCTTGGAGACAGCTGGAAATGTAAATCTGGCTACAAAAAAAGCGGTAATAGTTGTATTAAAAAAGTAACAATTCCTGCAAA
>CAZSHL010000086.1:0-6039 GCA_964606585.1 uncultured Piscirickettsiaceae bacterium | reverse complement strand
GAGCATATTTATCTTGGATTCGACGAAAAGTCATTATAACCAAATGTATAATATGCCGCAATTTAATCTGATTATCTAAGGAAGATGCAATGAGTCAAAGTTCTAAAGGAAGTACAAAGTTAATGCTCACTGTCTGGCTAATAATTATGCTCTTTATCGGCTATAAATCTTTTACCAGCTCTAGCGAAAGTCATTCCGGTGAAATAATTCAAACTGATACTGCAACACTTGACAGGATTAAGCCAGTTGGAGAGGTTAGGGTGGAAGATGCTGTCGCTTTAAATAACACCAGTGAGAGAGCCGAACGTAGTGCGGAAGAGTTATATACCAAATGCCAGAGTTGTCACGAAAGTGGTATTATGGGTGCGCCAAAATATGGCTCACTAGAGGACTGGACTTCTATAATTGAGGGCGGTATTGATAATGCAGTTCAAGTAGCAATTACGGGTAAAGGCGGCATGCCTCCTAGAGGAACCTGTATGGATTGTACTGACAATGAAATCAGGTTAGCTATCCAATACATGATGGATAGCGCAAAATAATTACAATTATTCAACTAGGAGTCTAGGTCTTGGAATATACCTAGACTCTTGTTTTTGACTACATTATTCCATAGTAGCGATCTTCCATTCATGGCAATATATACCCCGGGATTTAATAAATTCAAAGAACCCAAAGCGCAACCTAAATTAAATAAGGCGTCAGATCCGCTGACCGAATATGGAACCATCGAGCCAAATAAGACAACAACCTTGTTATTAAGATTTTCACCTAAAAGTTTTGCTGTCTCACACATTGTGTCAGTGCCATGAGTTATAAGTATCTTTTCCTCTTCGCACTCAACACAACTCTTTAAGATAATTTTGCGGTCCTCATCAACCATATCTAAACTATCCTTGAGCATCAAAATCTGTGATTTAATTTCTAGCTCAATTCTTGCCCTTGAAAGTATGTCATTGAAATGGGTCTGACTAAATTCAAGTTCACCATTTGACTGATTGTATACCTTGTCAATCGTACCGCCTGTGATAAATAGCCTAATTGTCATCTTATTTAAATTAAATTGTTATTATTTATTCTCTTTTACCAAAAATATCCGTCCCAATTCGAACAATAGTGGATCCTTTCTCTATTGCCAATTCTAGATCCATTGACATTCCCATCGATAGTGTATCAAATTTTTTATATTTAGACATTAATTGGGACATTTTAGTAAAACTTTGAGAAGAATTTTCCGGTTTTGGAATACACATAAAACCTCGTAATACAATGTTTGGTAACCTTTCAATTTGAGGAATAATGTCTGCTATGCCATCTAGAAATACGCCTGACTTAGTGGATTCAACGTCAATATTGACTTGCAATAAAATATTCAGTGGGCCTAAATTTTTTGGCCTTTGTTCACTCAATCTTTGCGCTATTTTGAACCGGTCAACGCTATGAACCCAATCAAAATTTTCACTAATTTTTGCTGTCTTGTTTGACTGGATTGGACCAATAAAATGCCAAATTAATGATGGATCATTTAGGGTGTCAATCTTCCTTAGCGCTTCTTGGATATAATTTTCTCCAAAATCTCTTTGGCCTGCCTCTATCGCCAACTGAATGTCACTTACCGAACGAGTCTTACTGACAGCTACCAGTCTCACTTGCTGGTCATGTCTAACCGATGTTATCCTGTCTTTAACTTTTTTGAGGTTGTTTTTTATCACCTAAACTGTCAATAATTTTGAGTGTTAATTAAAAAAATATGGATTCGGCTGCAAAAACTGGCCCATCAACACAAACACGCTTCATCATCAAGCCTTGTTCAGTTTTTACTTCAACTGTACAACCGGCACATCCTCCAACAGCACAAGCCATAAACTCTTCCAAACAAACTTGACAAGGCACCTTGTATTCATTAGCTAAACCTGCAACCGTTTCAAGCATTGCATCAGGACCGCAAGAATATATCTCAACCTGAGATAGTTCGTCACTAGATAAGGCGTCCAGATAATTCCTAGCTAAATCAGTAACATAGCCTTTATAAACACCATCAATATTTTGCAAACTTGCTAATCGACAGGCTATACCCCAATCCTCTAGCATCGGCATTGTATGTGACGGAATGGCAAGTGGAACTTCTATATCGCTAGGGAGTATTTCGAATGGAAATGGCACTTCTGAACCAAGAATAACAAATGGCTGGTAATAATCTTTGGTCTTGATTTTTTGCGCTATAGAGATCATTGGAGGCATTCCTACGCCACCTCCAATTAGTATTGGAATTTTTTTCTCAGTTAACTTAAAACCATTTCCGATTGGCCCAATTACTGACAAAACATCACCAACTTTACACTCGGCTAGTTGCTTTGTACCCTTGCCCACAATTTTATATAGTACGTCAAATGTGGCTTTCTTCTCATCTACAGCCATAATAGAAAAAGGTCTGCGCATCTCTAAAGCATCAGAAACCGTAATATGGACAAATTGTCCTGGTAGTGCTGATTCTGAGATCTCCTTAGAGACTAGTGTTAGTACAAATTGCTCGCCTTCAAAATAGTTATGAGAGATGACCTTGCAATCACAAACTTCAATAGTATCACGATTATTATTCATTGTTGGTAATCAATGTACCAACACCAGTATCAGTAAATATCTCCAGCAATACAGCATGGGCGACACGGCCATCAATGATGTGAACACGACTTACACCACCCTTAACGGTTGATAATGCACAATCTACCTTTGGAAGCATGCCACTATGAATTGTGCCATCCTTAATTAATTGATTGGCCTTTTTCGAATTGAGACCAGTCAATAGCTCACCCTTCTTATTTAAAAGGCCTGGCGTATTGGTTAATAGGATAAGTTTTTCAGCTTTGAGAGCCTGTGCAATTGAACCTGCTACAAGGTCAGCATTAATATTATATGAAAATCCATCCTTACCAACTCCTATTGGCGCGATAACCGGGATAAAGTCACCCTCCAACAGAAGCTCGATAACCGAAACATCAATCTGGTCAACCTCGCCTACATGTCCTAAGTCAATAATCTCAGAGGTTGGTTCAATTTTGTTCTTGAGCTTCTTTGCCGTAATGAGGCGTCCATCCTTACCCGTCAATCCTATTGAATGACCGCCATGTTGATGGATAAGATTAACAATTTCCTTGTTAACTAAACCACCAAGCACCATCTCAACAACATCCATAGTCTCGCTGTCGGTAACACGCATACCGCCAACAAACTCGCTATCCTTGCCAATCTTATCAAGCGTGCTGCCAATTTGTGGACCTCCACCGTGGACTACAATCGGATTCATACCTACCGACTTCATTAAAACTATATCTCGAGCAAAACTTGATTTAAGCTCTTCGTCCACCATCGCGTTTCCGCCATACTTAATGACGATTGTTTTGCCTTGAAATCTTTGTATATATGGCAATGATTCTGTTAAAACACTAGCAATATTGTTTGTTTTCATAATTTAATTAGCTAGAAAAACTAGCGTAATTTTACCCTAAGGCATTATTTGTTGTGAGTTCAGTTAGTGACAGGCTTGACCCATCTTTTTTAACCGCCAATAGTTATATGGCCAAGGCGTTATAAAACCAAAAAACAAAGAGAATGGCAACACCCAGAAATAAAATCTAGCGCCACCTGTCAGAAGATAATCGACTAGATTCATTGCAAATTCCATTGAAATCATTGAAATCAGACTCATGCCTGCTGCCGTTTTAATGGCAACTTTAAGGCCTATCTGCTGTCTTGTTAAAATATAGGTTTCTAGAAGGATACTAGTAATAATGCCATTGATCATTGCTAACGCAAAAATTATCGGTACAGCAACACCGCTATCTTGCATAAGTGCAATTGTCCCAAAGTCTCCAATCGCACAACCAATGAGACACCACTTGGTATTGTTGGCGCTTTTCTTCCATGTATGTTTACATGACCAAAAATCTGTGTTCATAGCATCCTACGTTTAAAGAAACATTTCTTGAATGTCGTTAACAAAATCAAAACCTTTTTCAGTAGGGATTATCCTGTCATTGATTATATCTATCAACCCCAAGCCTTGAGCTTGATTTATCTGCTTTTCAACGGTTTGAAAATTTTTACCTGTTCTGGACTCAAACAACTCAGAACTAAAACCTTCTTTCAGTCTAAGCGCATTGAGCATAAATTCAAAAGTTAGATTTTCGATATACTCTACAGAGAGATCAGTTTGGTGTTGATTAAATTGTGCCATATAATCGCTCGGAGACTTACACTTCATAGTACGAAAAATAACTCCTTTACTGGTGTCGGTTATTTTTCCGTGTGCTCCAGCACCTATCCCTATATAGTCTCCAAACTCCCAGTAGTTCAAATTGTGCTTTGCAAATACCTTCCCGAAGGCTGAAACTTCATACCTCTTAAAGCCACCAGATTCGAGTAGATCTGCACCAGCCCTGCCCATCTCCCAGATAATTTCATCCTTAGGCAGTTTGGGTGGATACTTTGCAAACAAAGTGTTTGCTTCAAGTGTCAACTGATAGAACGAAATATGACTTGGTTGAAGTTCGATAGCGAAATTCAAGTCCTCCATACAAAGCTCAGTTGTTTGATTCTTAAGGCCATATATGAGATCTATATTGATGTTATCAAAACCAACTTTTTGAGCTTGAGTAATTGCTTGGACTGCTTCCTCAGCATCATGTATCCTTCCCAAGAATTTTAAATTTGAATTATTAAAAGACTGCACACCAATCGATAAACGATTGACACCGATCTCTCTTAACTGGGCGAACTTATCAATATCAAATGTACCAGGATTTGCTTCAAGGGTGATTTCAATATTATCCGAAATTGATAGTCTCTGCGTTAATCCTTTGAATAATTCCTTTGCATCGTTAATATCCATCAAGCTTGGAGTGCCGCCACCGATAAATATCGAATTTATCTGTCGTTTATGAAGGTACTTTAAATCACAATCTAGAT
Source organism: uncultured Piscirickettsiaceae bacterium (assembly GCA_964606585.1). Lineage (GTDB taxonomy): Bacteria > Pseudomonadota > Gammaproteobacteria > PS1 > Pseudothioglobaceae > Pseudothioglobus. The sequence continues at coordinate 1,074 of CAZSHL010000086.1, read as the reverse complement.
CCCTAATCAATGCTTCAATATAATTGGCTTTCGGATCACCTTCATGTGAATTAAAGTCACAATAAGGGCACTTCTTGACACACCAAGGGTAATGGATATAAATCGAAATTGGCGGCAATTCTAACAAACTATTCAATAGATAAAAGATGCTTTAAGATTTCTTGTAGCGCTTGACCACGATGTGATATCCGGTTTTTTTCCCCTGCCGAGAGTTGTGCAGAAGTGCAATTAAGTTCCGGCAAATAAAAGATGGGGTCATAGCCAAACCCGTTATCACCTTTAAGTTCACGCAATATTTGACCCTCCCAAGATTTTTCAACGATTACCGGTTCAGGATCATTGCCATAGCGAACATAAACCATCGCGCACCGAAAACTTGCTTCACGGTTGTCTTCATCATTCATACGGTTAAGCAGTTTAACTATGTTGTCTTCATCTGTAGAGTTTTCACCAGCATATCTAGCAGAATATATTCCCGGCTTTCCATTCAGCGCGTCAACGACAAGTCCAGAATCATCGGCAAGCGCTGGGAGCTTACTTTGAGAAGATGCATTTCTAGCTTTGATAAGTGCATTCTCGACAAAACTGGCGCCAGTTTCTGGCACCTCTTCTACCTCCATATCAATTTGAGAGACAACATTGTATTGACCCTCTAGCATTGAATTCAGCTCTCTCACTTTGCCAAGATTGCTTGTAGCGAGGATTATTTTTTTCATAGTGTATAATCTTTTTGAACTGAAAAAATGGAACAAAATATGACCCAAGACGAATTAAAAAATGAGGTTGCTAAGGCCGCACTTAATTATGTTACTCCCGGAACTATTATAGGCGTTGGAACAGGCTCTACAGCAAATTTTTTTATTGATCATTTAGCTAGTATTAAAGACTCCATCAAAGGCGCTGTTGCAAGCTCAATAGATACAGCCAATAGACTTAAAAGAAATGGTATTCGTGTTGTCGACCTAAATGATGTTGACGAGATTTCAGTTTACATTGATGGTGCTGATGAGTCAGACCATAACCTCAACCTCATTAAGGGTGGAGGTGGAGCCTTGACTCGTGAAAAAATTGTGG
>CAZSHL010000085.1:0-6061 GCA_964606585.1 uncultured Piscirickettsiaceae bacterium | reverse complement strand
TTCCTCGTTCACCTACCAAAGTTTGATACCCATTCTCCCAACCCTCTACAAGTTCAGCTATTTGAGCTTGTTGAGCTGCTTTTTTTACTCTTAGATGATCAATTTGTTCGTTAGGAATACCAAAAGCAATATTTTCTTCGATTGTGCCATCAGATAAATAAATATGTTGTGGAACATTAGAAATATGTGTTTGCCACGCCCTTTTATTTTTATTATCAATAAGTTGATTATCGACCCATAATTCACCACTTGTCGGTGAAAGCAGCCCCATAATTACATCAAGAAGTGTGCTTTTGCCACAACCTGTAGTTCCGACGATTCCAATAACCGAACCTTTGGGTATTTTGAGATTAATATTCTTTAATACCCAGGGTGAATCTTCGGAGTATCGGAAACATAAATTTTTTAGTTCTATTGATTTATTAAAAGAATTGGGACTTGGCGGTGGAAGGTTTGCATGATCTGGTAACGGCTGGTCTAACAAATCTATTACATCTATTAAGGAATATTGTCCGCCCTTGATCCTACTATATGAAGCATAAGCTTTTTGGATTGCAGGCAATAATTTTTGGGCGCCGAGCACAAACGCGCCAAGCACTGGTAAAAATTGGTCAATGCCCCCCAAGTTAAGAGTTGCTATGTAGGCAAATAATGCGACTATTCCTATTCCAACAGCTTCCATTCCGAATCGAGGACTAGAATAAATAACCTCATTTCTCCATGCTGCTCGCCTCATCTGAAGATCAGAACTTTGATACAGTTGGGTATAGAATTGTTGATTATTATTGATTAAAACTTCACGTATCCCTTCTAAGCCTTCCTGTAATGATTTAACCATTAAATCCGATTTTTCAGCTATATATTGACTATTCTCTTTAAGGTTTCTCCGAGTCAAATACATTACTATCAAATAGAGTCCTCCAAAACCGATAAATCCAATTAGCGTAACGGATATATTTATAAAAAAAAGAACACCAATTATTCCAATAATTGTCACAGATCCGCTGATTAAATTTAATACCGGAGCAATTACACCCTTATGCACTGTTGTTGTTTTTGTAATTATTCCATTGATTACTTCACTACTGTTGCGTCCTACATGAACTGAGTAATCTTGATAAAGCGTATGACGATAAATGTTTATACTGAGATCTGCCCCAGCCATTTGTGATAATCTAACCATTGCCCAGAGTAATACTAAGCGGACTATAGCTGACAGAAGAATAAGCGTAATAAATACTATAGTTATCGGTAGTGCAAGCTGGCTGGCCTCGCTAATTTCAAAAAATTGTACAAACGGCTGCAAATACTCATATTCATAAACAAGCTCCGGTTCAGCTAGTACAGTTAAAAACGGAAGTACAGCGCCCAAACTAGCCATCTCCAAGAAAGAAGCTATCACTATCAAAATTTGCAATAAAACAAATTGCTTTTGCCGGCGTTTAGAAAAGTGAATCCAAAGTCTTTTTAGCATTCTTTTAAGCCTTAAAATATAAATACATTAGTTGTTAGAATCCGTATTGATCTTGTTTTTGATGAGAAATGAACAAACATTGTGTCCTTGGAATAAGATACCAATACCAAAAAACTTGAGGGGCAAACCAAATGCTGTTTTATATCTAGATAGTCTTGAAGTCCGTTATATTTTGTTATTTATAACCTTCCATCGACTTCGGATTGTTTGAATATGTACTTAACATCATAGAGTACATGCTTGCTAGTGCCATAAGCTTTTATTTCTTTTAAAGATAATTCTTTAAATTCATCATGAGCTACTGAAAGAACAATTGCATCGTATTTTCCATTCTCAGGCTTACTTACCAGTTTAATATTGAATTCCTTAAGCGCCTCAGCTTCGTCTACCCACGGATCATGCACGTCTACATTGCAGTTAAAACCCTCTAAAGTTGTTACTAGTCTAGCCACACCTGAATTTCGCAAATCAGGGCTATTCTCTTTAAAAGCTAAGCCCATAATTAACACATTTGCATCAACTAAATTAATTCGATTTTTTGTCATTAATTTAGACACTTCATTAGCAATATAGCTTCCCATGCCATCATTTATACTGCGACCAGAGAGAATCATTTCGGGATCAAAGCCTACCTCGTTAGCTTTGTGGGTCAGATAATATGGATCAACCCCAATACAATGACCGCCTACTAAGCCTGGTACAAATGGGAGAAAATTCCATTTTGTTCCTGCTGCTTCAAGTACTGACTTAGTGTCAATTCCTAACTTATTAAATAATTTGGCAAGTTCATTTATAAGAGCGATATTCACATCTCTTTGCGTATTTTCGATAACTTTCGCAGCTTCAGCTATTTTGATGCTTTCCGCTTTGTGTGTACCTGCAGTAATTATGCTTTGGTAGAGAGCATCCACCTTATCGGCCGTCTCCTGTGTTGAGCCTGATGTCACTTTTTTTATCATGGTAATCCGGTGTTTATTGTCACCTGGATTAATTCTTTCTGGGGAGTAACCACAATAGAAATCTTGGTTGTATTTCAAACCTGAATATTGTTTAAGTATTGGTACGCACACCTCTTCTGTCGCTCCGGGATAAACAGTAGATTCGTAAATAACAATGTCATCCTTTTTTAAGCACTTGCCTACAATTTCGCTGGCTTGTTTAAGTGGTCCTAAATTGGGATCATTATTTTTATCAATTGGTGTTGGTACTGCGATAATAAAGATATTACAACTTTGAATGTCTTTAGCATCAGTTGTATAGCTGAGCATTTTTGTTTCTTGTAATTCGTGAGATGTAACCTCAAGTGTCGAGTCCTTTCCTGATAATAATTCATCAACTCTAGATTTGTTAGTATCAAACCCTATGGTCTCAAATACTTTTCCAAATTCAATTGCTAGTGGTAAGCCTACATAGCCCAACCCGATAATAGCTATTTTTGTATCTTTCATAGGCAGCTATATTCTTTATACCAGTCAACAAAATTCTTAACACCTAGCTTAATGCTTGTTGAAGGCTTATAGCCAAATTCTCTAACCAAGTCATCCACATCAGCATAAGTATCTGGAACATCTCCAGGTTGTAATGGTAGGAGCTCTTTCTCGGCATTAATCCCCAGTGCACTCTCAATAGCTTTAATGTAGTCCATAAGCTCAACTGGCGAGTTGTTTCCAATATTATAAACACACCACGGCGCCCGGGAGGTTCCAGAATCTGGATTGTCACCACTCCAATTAGGGTTTGAATGTGCGGGCTTATCAAGAACTCTAATCACACCTTCAACAATATCGTCAATATAGGTAAAGTCTCTGAGGTGATTGCCATAGTTAAATACTTGTATTTTTTCACCGGCTAGTATTGCTTTGGTAAACTTAAAAAGTGCCATATCGGGTCTACCCCAAGGGCCATACACAGTAAAAAATCGTAGTCCTGTTGTAGGTAAATTGTATAGGTGACTATAAGTATGAGCCATCAGCTCATTGGCTTTTTTACTTGCCGCATAAAGACTCAATGGATGATCAACATTGTCATGGATTGAAAACGGCATTTTGGTATTAGAGCCATACACTGAACTACTGGAGGCATAAACAAGGTGGTCAACTTTGTTATGACGACAGCCTTCCAATAAGTGACCAAAGCCAACCATATTGGTATTAATGTAGGCGAGGGGGTTTTCAATAGAATAGCGAACACCGGCCTGAGCAGCTAGATTAATCACACCTTCAAATTGATATTCTTCGAAGAGATTGGCTATGGCCTCACGATCTTCAATATTTATTCTAAAATGCATATAATTTGGATCATCAGCATGACGAGATAGTCGCGCTTCCTTAAGAGATGGATCGTAATAGTCATTATGATTATCAATGCCTACGACTTTATCACCTCTATCCAGCAATCTAATTACAAGTGCTGAACCGATAAAACCTGCTGATCCTGTTACTAATACCTTCATATAATAGTTCTTATTTTTTATTTACTTATTTATCACTGATTGTCGATTAGCTAATCTGAATTAAACAGTCACCTAGTTATCACCGAAGAGATCTCGAGAGAAACACTTCTCATCGACGTCTCTCAAGCAATCTGCCTTCCTATTAGCAACAATCACGTCGCTCATTTCTTTAAATTGATCAAGATCAGTGATTACCCTGGACCCAAAGAACATCTCTTTATCAAGCTCTGGCTCGTACACCACTACCTGGATGCCTTTTGCCTTGATTCGCTTCATGATTCCCTGGATGGCGGAGGACCTAAAGTTATCACTTTCCGCCTTCATTACTAACCGATAGAACCCTACAACCTTTGGGTTAAGCTTTCTAATCTCATCAGCAATAAAGTCCTTGCGCGTCGTATTAGAGGATACGATTGCGTTAATTAGTGTCTGCGGCACATGCTCATAGTTAGCCAATAATTGCTTTGTGTCTTTTGGTAAGCAATAACCACCATAACCAAAGGATGGGTTGTTGTAATCACCGCCTATCCTCTCATCAAGACTCACGCCTTCAATGATGCTTTTAGTATCAAGCCCATTTGCCAGCGCGTGGAGTCAAGTTCATTAAAGAAAGATATCCTCATAGCAAGGTAGGTGTTAGCAAATAGCTTTACCGCCTCAGCCTCGGTAGATCTAAGCAAAAGAGTCTCAACATCTACTTTTCTAGAACACTTCTTTAATAGGCCTGCAAATTCTGCACCAGATTTACACTGGCTGCCCACAATAATTCGTGACGGATAAAGATTGTCTTTAAGGGCTTGGCCTTCTCTCAAGAACTCAGGCGAGAAGATAACTCGGTTACTCTCAAATTTTTCTTGGAGCCATTTTGTGTGGCCAACAGGAACAGTAGATTTAATGACTACAACTGCTTCGGAATTTAACTTAAGGGCATCCTTAACTACATCATCCACCGAACTAGTATCAAAACGGTTCGTATCTGAATCATAGTTAGTGGGTGTTGCAACAACAATAAATTTTGCACTTTCATAAGCAGTGGGTTTGTCCATTGTAGCGGATAAAGACAATGATTTTTCGGCTAGCAATAGTTCGATTTCAGTGTCAGCAATCGTGGATTGATTATTATTAATCTTGCTGACTCTTTCAGCATCAATATCCAGAACCGTTACATCATGGTACTGGGCCAAGAGCACTGAAAGGGACATCCCGACATATCCCGATCCAACCACTGTTATTTTTATTTTTTTAGCCATGATGATTAAGCTTGAATAGTATCAACATTAATGTTGATTGATTTTTCTTTTACAGCCTCTAGAAACTCCGGAATCCATCCTTTTTAATTCTACTAATAGTCTAACAAGGTCATTACCTCAGCCTAAACTATCTTTGAATCTTACTTATATGGATAAACCCAAAAAACGTCTTTAAATTCAACTGTTTTATCCATTATCAGGTGTTGCCCTTTGATGAAATAAGTTATATCAGCTTATGCTTATTCAAACAGTTGTCCCCTCATCTATTATCTCTTGCTTAAAAGTACTGCCGTACAAGAGATATCATCACACTTAACATACCTCCAACAAGCGTAGAAAAAATAACGATAAGCGATCTAATTGGTCCTGATTTCATTTCAGGAATAAAGGGGGGCTCTATTGTTATTAATACATAATCATCATAAATACTTGCCATCATTCGTGTTTCTAGTTGAGCCTCTAATAATTTACCGATAGATTCTTTAATTTCAGATTGAGAAGTACGAGAAAACTGACCTTTCAAAAAATTTATAGCTTTAGTAGAGTCTTCAATATCTATTTGCCGATTCTGGTTATTGGCCTCATTAATGATAAGTGTTAAAAAATCTTTAGCGAAAACAGGTGAAATATGCTCTATCTTTATTGAAAGAAGTCCTGTCACTTTATCCTTGGCAATAGTCAACATTTCTGCATATTCTTTATATGCCTCTAAATAAGAAGGCTCAATTCCTTTATTTGCAGATGGTTCTCTGGTCCATGTTTTAGTCTCTCCATTATAAATCTCGGGATCGAAATATAATTCTTGCGAAGAAACATCGTAGCTCTTTGCAGCCATTATTGAAGGTAGGACATTTTCAAATGTTACCAGATGTCTTACAAATTCTC
>CAZSHL010000084.1:1668-6079 GCA_964606585.1 uncultured Piscirickettsiaceae bacterium | reverse complement strand
AGTCTTTAATTTTTGCCAACAACTCTTCTTCAGTCTCAACCCTATCAGGGTCAGGCAGGCAACAGTCTACGGGACACACTTCGACGCACTGTGGGGTATCAAAATGACCAACACATTCCGTGCAAAGGTCACCATCAATCTCATAGATTTCCTCGCCCATATATATTGCTTCATTTGGACACTCAGGGACACAAACATCGCAATTAATGCATTCATCTGTAATTAATAAAGACATAATTCTCCCAACTTAAATTCAACAAACAAATACAACTCAATAATGTTTGTATTTATCCCATACAACAGGGAGGTTATTTTAACGTATCAATACTACTATAATAATCAAATTGGGTATCATTATTCATTTTCTTTTTAAGGTTATTATGAAATCTCTTTTAATTGTTTTTTCTTTATTGTTTTCGTCATATTCATTTTCAAATACTTCCAATAACGACAAAGGTATTTTTGCCCATATCAATACCAATAAAGGAGAAATTGTCATTGAGTTAGCCTATGATAAGGCACCTCTTACTGTTATTAACTTTATCACACTTTCAGAAGGTACCAAGAAGAGCAACAAAGAACCAGGTATACCTTTTTATGATGGTCTAACATTTCATCGAGTTATCGATAACTTTATGATTCAGGGTGGAGATCCTAAGGGGGATGGTAGAGGTGGACCAGGTTATAATTTTTTTGATGAATTCACGGACTTAAAGCATGACCAACCTGGTGTTCTTTCAATGGCCAACTCAGGGCCAAATACAAATGGTTCTCAATTTTTTATTACCCATGTTCCAACACCTTGGCTGGATGGAAAGCATAGCGTTTTTGGTCTCGTGGTTGAAGGGCTGGATGTGGTCAATGCAATTGAGCAAGGTGATATTATAAAGAACATATCAATTGCTCGAATTGGTGGTCAAGCAAGCGCTTTTATTGCCAATGAAGATTCATTTATGGCTCAAGAGAAAATCGCAAAGGAGGTAATACTAGATCAGCTAAAGTTACGTCAAAAAGACTTCGAGAATTATGTCTCTTCCAACTATCCTGATGCAATCAGAAATGAGCTCGGCTTCTACTCAGAGATTAACGATATTGGTAACGGAAATCGAGCGATTAAAGGACAAATCGTAACTGTTGACGTAGCTCTAATAGCATACTGCTGCGAAGTTTTGCGTGAACCCGGAAGTCCTATAAGTTTTACTCTGGGAAGTGGTGAAATTATTGGTATTATTGATTACAGTGTATCTGAAATGTCTATTGGTGAGAGACGCACAGCGATTGCTCCTTACGAGTATGTCTACGGTGAAACGCCGAGTGGCAATATTCCACAGAATTCTTACTTAATTTTTGAGCTGGTACTTGTTGATGCAAAGGATAAATAAATATGTTTCTTGAGATAATAAGTTTTCTTACTTCACTTGATACTGGATTTAACGTACTAAGTTATCTCACAGTAAGGGCTGTATTTGCAATGATGACTGCCCTTCTAATTACTCTAGTACTTGGTAAGTGGATTATTGCAAAACTGGAACAATATGAAATTGGTCAGGTTATACGTGATGATGGCCCGGAAACTCACGAAGGAAAAGAAGGGACTCCAACAATGGGGGGAGTGCTTATACTTTTTACTTTTTTCAGTAGTATGATTATTTGGGGTGACTGGAGAAACCCTTATTTATGGATTGTCTTTACGACAGCCTTACTTTTTAGCTCAATTGGTTTTATTGATGACTATCTAAAAATTAAAAAGCAGAACTCAGATGGTCTTAGTCGAAGACAAAAAATAATAGCGCAATCAATCAGTACAATTGTAATTTGTTTTTGGTTAATAAGCTTAGATTCTGCTGTCATAGGAACTGAACTTTTAATTCCATTCTTTAAAGATTTTGTAATACCACTTAATACCTTGGGCTTTTTAATTGTGGGCTGGCTTGCAATTGTTGGAGGCTCTAATTCTGTAAATCTTACTGACGGTCTTGATGGACTAGCAATCATGCCAGTTATTTTAATAAGTGGTGCACTTGGAGTTTTTGCATATATTGGTGGCAACTATAACTTTTCTGACTATCTCAATATGCCTTTTATGCCCGGAACAGGTGAAGCATTTGTTGTATGTGCAGCCCTTATAGGTTCCGGATTTGGCTTTCTTTGGTTTAATACCTACCCAGCTGAAATATTTATGGGCGATACTGGATCTCTTTCTCTTGGTGCTATCGTTGCAGTTATTGCAATTATTGTTCACCAAGAAATATTGCTAATCTTAATGGGTGGTATATTTGTAGCAGAAACTGTCTCAGTAATACTGCAAATAGGTTACTTTAAGCGAACTCAAGAAAGGCTCTTTTTGATGGCTCCACTTCACCACCACTACGAAAAAAAGGGACTTAAAGAACCAAAAATTATTGTGAGATTCTGGATAGTTACCTTAATTTTGGTTCTCATTAGTCTAGCAAGCATTAAGATTCGATAAATCTGATAGTTTGGCACTGTAAAATACCCCCTCATGAGTATAAAATCAGACAAATGGATTCGTCGAATGTCCCTTGAAAATGACATGATTCATCCTTTCGAATCAGATCAGGTGCGACATATCGAAAATGAAAAAATAGTGTCCTATGGGACTTCTAGTTATGGTTATGACGTTCGCTGCTCCACGGAATTTAAAATATTTACCAATATCAACCACAATATTGTCGATCCTAAGGATTTCGATGCTCAAAGCTTTGTCGAAGTTGATGCAGATGAATGCATCATTCCTCCCAACTCATTTGCCTTGGCTAGAACGGTTGAGTACTTCAAAATACCTCGCACTACACTCGTTGTGTGTCTTGGTAAGTCTACGTATGCAAGATGTGGAATTATCGTCAATGTCACGCCACTAGAACCTGAATGGGAAGGACACGTGACTCTCGAGTTTTCCAATACGACACCCTTACCGGCAAAGATATATGCCAATGAAGGTGTTGCACAGATGCTGTTTTTTGAGTCCGACGAGCCGTGTGAGACCTCCTACAAAGATCGGGGCGGAAAGTATCAAGGTCAAACTGGTGTCACCCTCCCTAAAACATAGTTATACACATGTCAGAAATTTCCAAACGTCGCACTTTTGCGATAATTTCACACCCTGATGCAGGAAAAACGACTGTTACCGAAAAATTACTACTGTATGGAGGTGCTATAAAAACAGCTGGCAGTGTTAAGGCAAGAAAAGCTAGTACCCATGCTACCAGTGACTGGATGGAGATGGAAAAAGAAAGAGGTATTTCCGTCACCTCATCGGTTATGCAGTTTCCCTATAACGAGCACATGATTAATCTACTCGACACGCCAGGCCACGAAGATTTTTCTGAAGACACTTATCGTACGCTTACAGCAGTGGATTCAGCTCTAATGGTTATTGATGTCGCCAAGGGAGTAGAGCAAAGAACTATTAAATTAATGGAAATTTGCCGATTACGGGATACTCCAATTATTACCTTTATCAATAAACTAGATCGTGAGGGCAAAGATCCAATCGATCTTCTAGATGATGTAGAATCAGTCCTCGATATTGAGTGCTCTCCTATCACTTGGCCTATCGGTATGGGCAAATCATTCAAAGGCGTTGTTCACCTACTAGAAGACAGAATTTATATTTTTGAAAATTCAAAGAATAGCGAGATTGGTGAGCATTTAGTAATAGAAGGAATCAACAATCCTCAATTAGATAAAGCTCTAGGAACTGAATTAGCACAGTTTACAAGAGATGAGATTGAACTCATAAAAGGCACAACTAATCCATTTCAAATAGAGTCTTTTTTAAAGGGTCAACAAACACCTGTGTTTTTTGGCTCTGCCATCAATAATTTTGGCATAGAGAACTTATTAGAAGGATTTATCGAATATGCGCCTACACCAAAAGGTAGAGAAACTGACACTAGGCAAGTTGAACCTAATGAAAAAAAACTGACCGGATTTGTATTTAAAATTCAAGCAAATATGGATCCCAAGCATCATGATAGATTGGCATTTATGAGGATTGTGAGTGGTGAGTACACTAAAGGTATGAAGGTGTTTCATGTTTCCACGGGGAAGCAGATCAAAATTGCAAATGCTGTTACCTTTATGTCAAGAGAAAGAAGTTCTACCGAAATTGCAATTGCCGGTGATGTGATTGGAATTCATAATCATGGCGGTATTGGAATTGGAGACACATTTACGCAAGGCGAAAAACTTAATTTTCAGGGAATTCCAAACTTCGCACCTGAACTTTTTAGACGCGCACAACTTAAAGATCCACTTAAAACAAAGGCCCTACAAAAAGGACTCGATCAGCTGTCTGAGGAGGGTGCTACTCAAGTCTTTAGACCTCTATCAAACAGCACTCAAATTCTAGGCGCGGTTGGTATATTACAGTTCGATGTGGTTGCTC
>CAZSHL010000084.1:0-1658 GCA_964606585.1 uncultured Piscirickettsiaceae bacterium | reverse complement strand
GATTGCCAATTCGAGGCTATCAATGTTGCTACTGCTAGATGGGTAAGTGGTTCAGATAAAGATATTGATCAACTCAAAATAAAGGCTGGTAACAATATTGCTATCGACAGTTCTGGAATGCTCTCTTATTTAGCGCCAAGTATGGTTAATCTTCAACTGACCATGGAGCGCCACCCAAATGTAATTTTTCTCACCACTAGAGAGCACTGATACTCTAATCGGCAACCAGTGGCTTGACTACTTCGGCTATATCCTTTTTGTTTAAATAGCCAACCTCTTCACCTTTCGAATTCTGAACTACGGCATATTCAGCGTCAGATCTTAATATTTCACATAAAACATTGTCGATAGAGTCTTCAGCATTAACAACAACCTTTGATTTATTCTTTTCGGGCTTTTTGTCATTCATCACTGAATTAGCATGCAGCACATGAGAACGATTCACTTTTTTAACGAAATCTCGAACATAATCATCCGCAGGATTCATGAGAATATCTTGCGAAGTACCATGCTGCACCAATAAACCACCATTAAGAATAGCGATTCGATCACCTATCTTTAGTGCCTCGTCCAAGTCATGAGTAATAAATATAATTGATTTATGTAGCTCCTGTTGAAGCTCCAAAAGTAAATCCTGCATATCACTTCTAATAAGTGGGTCAAGTGCACTAAAGGCCTCATCCATCATTAAGATTTCAGTGTCACATGTCAAAGCACGGGCAAGACCAACACGCTGTTTCATTCCGCCTGAAAGTTGCGACGGGTATCTGTCTTCATAACCGCTAAGCCCTACTCGATCAATCCATCTCTTAGCACGTTGATGAGCTTCATCACCCGTAATACCTTGTAAGAATATGCCGTAACATACATTATCCATTACAGTTTTATGTGGTAATAGTGCGAAACTCTGAAAAACCATTGCTGTTTTTTGCTGTCTGAATAGCCTTAGTTTTTCCTGACTCATCCCAATAATATCTTCTCCATCAATTGTTATGGAGCCTGAAGTGGGATCTATAAGTCTATTTATGTGCCTAATCAAGGTAGACTTGCCTGAACCTGAGAGCCCCATGATGACCTCAATGTTTTTATTTCTGAGATTCAGATTAATATTACTTAAACCTAATACATGCTGATGCTCTTTGAGAAGATCATCTTTGCTCATGCCGTTATCGACATGGGGCAGGACTGATTTCGCTTTAGGACCAAAAATCTTCGTCAAATTTGAGATTTTAATTTTAATGTCTTCACTCATAGGACATCTCCTGAACGGTGTTTTTGGATTCTCGTGCCAAATGCCTGAGAAACCCTGTCAAAAATAATCGCGAGCGCAACAATAGCCAAACCATTCAGCATTCCCATCGATAAATATTGATTTTGGACAGCCTGTAATACTGGCAACCCAAGACCGGCTACTCCAATCATCGATGCGATAACGACCATGGCCAATGCCATCATAATGGTTTGGTTGACCCCCGCAAAGATATTGGGTAGTGCAAGCGGTATCTGTACTGTAAACAATCGCTGTCTGTAAGTGGCACCAAATGCATCCGCAGCCTCCATCGCTTCCTTATCAACCAAACGAATACCTAAATTTGTTAATCGTACAATAGGCGGCATAGCATAGATACATACCGCAATTAATCCGGGTACCTTGCCGA
>CAZSHL010000083.1:0-6128 GCA_964606585.1 uncultured Piscirickettsiaceae bacterium | reverse complement strand
ACGTCGTAAACACTCTATGAAGCAGCAAGGGCATCGCCAATTGTTTACAGAAATAAAAATCGGTAAAATTAAGGCATAAGGAGTCATCCATGGCACATAAAAAAGCAGGCGGTAGTTCTAATAACGGTAGAGATTCAGTCTCCAAAAGACTTGGTGTAAAACGTTTTGGTGGTCAAGCCGTATTAGCAGGCAATATCTTGGTTCGCCAAAGAGGTACCAAATTTCATCCAGGCGCCAATGTTCGAAAAGGTAAAGACGATACCTTGTTTGCAGTAGCTGATGGCAAAGTTCAATTTGAAAAGAAAGGTAAGTTTAATCGCCAGTATGTTTCTATTGAAACGGTTTAGTTAATGACCTTGAATTAATTGAAAAAGCGCCTTCTGGCGCTTTTTTATTGTAATAAAATAATCTCATTTAGAATTATATTTATATGAAATACGCAATTGTTTTTCCGGGTCAAGGCTCACAGTCCCTTGGCATGCTGTCTGATTTGTCTAGCAATTTCTCTGTTGTTAAAGACATCTTTAGTGAAGCTAGTGATGCGCTCGATTTGGATTTATGGAAAATTGTGCAGGAAGATGAAGTTGCACTTAATCAGACTGTGAACACTCAGCCTGCAATGTTGGCGGCAGGATATGCAACCTATAAGGTTCTCTCCAACGAGGTTGATTTGTCGCCCATTTGTATGGCAGGCCATAGTCTCGGAGAATATTCGACTTTGGTGGCAGCTCAATCATTGGATTATTTTGAAGCGGTTAAATTGGTTAGAAAGAGGGCAGAATTAATGCAATCAGCGGTGCCAAATGGAACTGGTGCAATGGCAGCTATACTTGGGCTTGATGATGAAAAAGTGATTGAAATATGTGCTCAATCTAATATCTTAGGTGTGGTTGAGGCAGTGAACTTTAATTCACCTGGTCAAGTAGTGATTGCAGGAGAAAATGAGGCTGTTAATAAGGCTTGTAAATCGATGAAAGAAGCAGGAGCTAAACGCGCATTGTTACTACCAGTCAGTGTTCCTTCTCATTGCTCACTTATGAAAAATGCTGCTCTAGAATTTTCATATTCAGTTGATGTAGTTAATATCAAGATGGGTAAGACGAATGTTTTGCATAATGTTGATGCTTCTTATGCTAATGATGCTAATGATATAAAATTGAAATTAGTTGAACAGATATGTAAACCAGTGCTTTGGACTTCTTCGGTGCAAAAAATGAAAAAATTAGGTGTAGAAAAATTGATTGAATTAGGTCCAGGGAAAGTTTTAGCAGGGCTAACTAGAAGAATAGATAGGTCTCTTAGTGCGCCTGTAGTAATTGACACTGCAACACTTCAGTCTACGATAGAGGAGATGTCATGATGTTAACAGATAAATTGGCCTTAGTTACTGGCGCAAGCAGAGGCATTGGTCAAGCAATAGCCCTCAAATTAGGCTGTTCAGGAGCGACAGTCGTTGGAACAGCAACAAACGAAAAGGGTGCTGAAGCAATCTCGAAACAATTTACAGAAAACAGAATTAATGGCCAAGGCATGGTTCTCAATGTTACTAATAATGATCATATCTCTGAGTTAATGAAAAATATAAATGAAAAATATGGCTCAGTTGACATTTTGATTAATAATGCCGGCATTACACATGACAATATCCTTATAAGAATGAAGCAAGATGAATGGAATGAAATTATCGATACCAATCTTACTTCTGTCTTCAAAATGTCTAAAGCAGTTTTGCGTGGTATGATTAAAAAAAAATCTGGCCGTATCATATCCATAACCTCTGTAGTTGGTGCTATTGGTAATAGTGGACAAGCAAATTATGCAGCAGCCAAGGCAGGTATTATGGGTTTTACCAAATCACTTGCAAGAGAGGTTGGTTCAAGAGATATCACTGTTAATGCAGTCGCTCCAGGCTTTATACAAACTGATATGACCGATGCACTTTCGGTCGAACAAAAAAAGGCACTATCTTCTCAAATTCCAATGGCTCGCTTGGGTACAGCAGATGAGATCGCTGAAACGGTATTGTTTCTTGCTAGTGATGGAGGTTCTTATATTACTGCTCAAACTTTGCATGTTAATGGTGGTATGTATACAGTTTAATATTACTGAAGGTTTTTCTATTTCGGTTCTTGAAGCCAGACTTGTCTAAAAAATATAATTAGTATAATAATTAATACAGATAACATAAATCCTGCGATAGAACCCAATAATATCAATGTGATTAGTGGTGGTGTTGTAACTACTCGAATAGTTTTAATTTCTTTAGAAAGTATAGACTTTTTGTAGTTATCGAGATCAAAAAATACAAGACTTAATGAATTTTTCTCGGCATATAATTCATTTAATTTAATGATTAATTCAGATTCATAGGGAAATACATAATTACTGGAATTTGACTTAATTTCATTATTCCCAATATTTTTTTGCATTCTATCCAACTGTTTCTCAAGGAAATTAATTTGTGAAGACAAACTTTCAAGCATAATTTTATCATTTGCTTTAGCTTGAGCTATAGTTTGATTAGATTTATCAATTATGTAATCAATTACTTCTTTTATTGAATTTTTAGCTAATTTTGTTGAAGGGGCATATGTTGTGATTTCAACAAACTTTTCGCCATTTCCGTGTCTGCGCATATTGAAATCATTATTTTTATAAAAATTCATTTCAGTTTTAAGATTGTCTAAATACTTACCTGAAAAAACTTGTAAACGTTTTATCTTATAGGTGTTTTTAACCACTTCTATATCACTGTAATGACCCATATCTAAATAAGCGATAGACTTATATAGTGGATCTCTTGTGAAATGATAAGCAGTAGCAATTGACGTGCAAATTAAAGTAATTACAATGATTATTATTTTTGAATTGATTAAATATTTCAAAAAATCTTGTAAGTTTATTTCATATTTTGGATAGAAAATGTTATGGTTTTTATTTTGCATCGGGAATTTATTTTTTCATCAAATTATATAGTTTATTCATTAGTGCATTTCATTATGCTTTATATTTTATTTTCAAAAAATAAATATGGTTAAAAAAAAGTTTCTAAAATAACTCTAAAAGTTATCTGCGTGATTGAAAAAATTTTGTTAGCAATTGACTACACTTATTTTCTAAAACACCACCAGAAATATTAATTTCATGATTAAAACAATTTTTATTAGTTAAATCTTCACATGATCCGCAAACACCTGTCTTTGAGTCATGTGCTCCAAAGACAATGCGTTTAATTCTAGCATGTATCATTGCTCCAAAACACATTGCACAAGGTTCAAGAGTAACATACAGGGTGGTATCAGGTAGTCGATAGTTTTGTAGTTTTTTGCTAGCTGCTCTTAATAATTGGATTTCAGCATGGGCAGTTGCATCATTTGTTGATATTGGCTGGTTATGGGCTTTTGCAATAAGGAGACCATCTTTAACTAAGACAGCTCCTACTGGAGTTTCACCCTTCTCTTCAGCTCTTATTGCCTGCTTGAGTGCAAGACTCATCCATTTTTCATCATCAATCATTAAATATTTTTTTTCAGTATTAATTTATTTTAGATTTATATAAATAATTCGAACCATCCACCAGAATATGATATTTTAATTGCTAAACTAAACATAATAAAAGCTATAGAGCCATTAAAAACTCTCCAGGCTAAAGGTTTTTGCATTATAGGTGATAAAAATTTAGCACCATAGGCAAGACTAAAGAAAAATACAAAACTTGCAAGTGCAGCACCAATTGTAAACGCAAATTTTAAATTTCCAGAAAATTGTTGTGATATGGAGCCAATAAGAACTACAGTATCTAGATATACATGAGGATTAGCAAAAGTTAGAACTACCAATAGAGATAGAGTTGAGCTTATTCTATTATTAGAAGCACCCTCAGTAATTAAAACTGAATTTCCATTAATAGCATCTCTGAGTCTCAACACACCATAACCTGCAAGCCAAATAGCAGTAATACCAAATAGCCAATTTGATACTAAAGGAATGTAGTTATTTAAGAATATTGATATTCCAGCTACTCCAATGACTATTAATAAAGCGTCAGATAGTGAACAAAATAGGGCTACAGTAAAAACATGGCGATTCATAAGACCTTGTCTAAGAACAAATGAGTTTTGTGCTCCAATGGCTAATATTAATGAAAATCCAAGAATCAAGCCTGTTAAAAAAGCGTTCAGCATATACTAATTCTATTTACTCTTTATTACCGCTCAATAGTGCCCATTTTCAAATCACATGATATTTAAAGAATATTTTACATTGGATAATTACAAGATATAAATAACTACTAGCTCAAAAAGATTCTAATATGAATAAACTACTTCTAATCAATAACTCAAATCATGCAAGTTATTGCAAATCAAACCAAATTTAGACTTTTATCAATGATAGTTACATACTGGACTCAAATTGATAATGAACAAATCAAAAATGTAATCAATCAAAGAGACAAGATGTCTCGAACAGATGACATAATCAACACACTTTCCTGAGAAGTACTATCTATAGAAAGATATAAAATACAATTACCACAAACTTTCAGGTTTAGAAGGCAACCCTTTAAATGCAGTATCTACAATTTTACTTTGGGGAAAAATTAAAATCCAAACGGTCACCACAATAAGCTTTAAATAGAGCCATAAAGAGTTATTGTTCACGAACCAAATTTCAAGGTCACTCTTATATGGAATTATGTTTTTTTTATAAAATTCCATTGGTTCATGCAACTCCTCCGCCAAGTAACGCTCTTCATCCCGAAATATTATTGAACCGATGCCTGTAAGTCCAGGCCTAACTGCATTTAATCTATCTCGTACATTTTTTGAATAATTCGCGTAGGTATTTGGAATCATTGGTCTCGGACCAACTATGCTCATATCACCAATAATTACATTCAATAACTGAGGTAATTCATTAATTTTTGTCTTACGCAGAAACTTGCCGAAGGGTAGTACTCTCGGATCATCGCTAATGGTAATATCTCCGGCACCAATATTGGGGCTATTTTTAATCATTGTTGTAAGCTTTATCAAACCGAACACTTTTCCACCTTGACCAACGCGCTCTTGTATGTAGAGGACCTCTCCTTCGCCAGTAAGCTTTAGAATAAAGATTATCGGAATCAATAATGGACATAGAAAAATAAGCGCCAAAACACTAAAAAAAACATCAAAGAATCTTTGCATTTATATCACTCCAATTATTTTCTGGTATTGATTACTTCCTGTTCTATAAAGCCATCTTGTCTAACAGCATTATTCTTATCAAAGTATTTTTGATACCATCTCACGGTATTCGCTAACCCTACTTTCCAGTCAATCAAAGGATTATAACAGAGCAGTTTTTCTGCTTTTGATATATCTGGACAACGACGACTAACAGATCCAGGATAAGTAGGAGCTTCAACATAATTCCCGCTATAACCCATCATCTCGCCAACCGTTTTAATAAGTAATTCAATTGATATCTCTTGAGAATTACCAATATGAAAAATTTCCCCAATAGATTTCTCTGACTCCATCGCTAATACACTGCCTTTTACTATGTCGTCGATAAAACAAAAAGCCCTTGTTTGGTCATATCCATACATTCTAAATGGTGACTCGCCCTTGCAAAACCGTTCAACAAGATGTGGTATAACATGTTTAAACCCCATATCTGGTCCGAACGCATTATGGTAACGAACAATTGTCGTATCAAAATCACATTTTTTTGAGTAGTTAAGAAATGCAGACTCGCCTAAGATTTTTGTGATCGCATATGTGAATCGGGAATCCGAAACATCTTTTATACATAGAGGAATATGTTCATCTGTAGGAACATTGTAATCTAATAACTCAGTTGTTCCCGAATACACTTCACTTGTAGATGAAAAAAGCACTTTCTTAACTATGGTGGTCTTCAACCATTCCAAACAATTAATGATAAGTGATGTATTTACTCGAATTACCTCCTCAGGATAATCTATAGTATTATTTACCCCAACTATAGAGGCCAACATATACACCTGATCATAATCTAAACTGAGTTTGGTAAAAGCAGACATGCTTGAGAAGTCATCTTTGAGAAAAGTAATATTTTTCATATCTAGATCTGAGAAGTATTCAGAGTTATCTCGTCCAAAA
>CAZSHL010000082.1:0-6322 GCA_964606585.1 uncultured Piscirickettsiaceae bacterium | reverse complement strand
CTGGAAAGTTCAATACTTCAGAACGACTCGCAGTTGGTGTCATAGAGCCAACAGAAACGTCCCAACGCATATTCCAGTTTCCTGAAGTGATAACGTCCCATGCAGGGGTTATGAAGCGAGCTTCAACACCCATACGTTTCGCAATTTCTCTACCGACTTCGACATCGAATCCTTGCATAACACCATCATCGTCAATATACGAGAATGGAGCCCAGTTTGCATCCGTAGCAATCATAAGCTCATTATTTTGTTTAATGTAGTCATAAACAGCACCAGCCTTAGCTGACATGCTAATTAACATTAAGCCAGCTGTAAGAGCAATTGCTACTTGTTTAAGGCCAAACTTAATAATCATTTACTTCTCCTTTAGTTTTACGAACCTATTATTGTACACACCTTTTCTAGAAAATTAATTGGATTATTTTGATTAATGGTGGCTTTTTTTAGCTCTTAAATATTCCTGTCGATAGGTACCGATCGCCACGATCACAAATCACAGTAACTATAACAGAGTTATTTATTTTTTTTGAAAGTTCAATTGCTGAAGCAACAGCACCACCTGAGGAAACGCCAGCAAAGATACCTTCTTTTTTTGCTAGTTCTCTAGTAGTTTGTTCAGCTATTTTTTGATTAACATCCATCATTGAGTCCACTCTAGTTGCATCAAATATGGTCGGAAGATATCCTTCGGGCCATCTTCTAATTCCTGGTATATGTGACTCAGCATCAGGTTGAGTTCCAATTATTTGAATCAAGGGATTTTTATTTTTTAGGTATTTAGAGACGCCCATAATCGTTCCTGTTGTTCCCATAGCGCTTACAAAATGTGTAATTTCTCCTCTAGTTTCATGCCATATTTCTTCAGCAGTAGTATCTTGGTGAGCATCTGGATTATCTTGATTAGAAAATTGGTTAAGCTGAATACCTTTATTTTCTTTTTCCATTTGGTTAGCAAGGTCCCGAGCTCCTTCCATCCCTTCCTGCTCTGAGACAAGAATTAGCTCGGCACCATAAGCTACCATCGCGTCTCTCCTTTCCTGAGATAGGTTTTCTTGCATAATAAGAGTCATTTTGTAGCCACTAATCGCAGCAACCATAGCTAATGCAATACCAGTGTTACCACTGGTAGCTTCTATTAAGTTATCTCCCGGTTTAATCTGACCTCTCTTTTCAGCCTGACTTATCATATTTAAGGCAGCTCGATCTTTAACTGAACCGGCTGGATTGTTGCCCTCTAATTTCACCAAAATAATATTTTTTGGATTTGGATTAAGTCTCTGAAGTCGAACCAAAGGTGTGCGCCCAATACACTGATCAATGGTTTTGTAGTCTTGATTACTCATAAAAAGGTCACCCTAGTTTAACAAAGCTTGCTTCGAACCTAGAAAAATTACATGTTATCTAGAATCGCCTTTTTTACTTCATCCAACGTCGGATTAACATTAATCATTGCACTTTGGTCACACTGACTTATTGCTGCGTCAGGGTCTTTAAGACCATGACCAGTAAGCGTACATACAACGCTAGAACCTTCAGGAATTTTACCTGACTTTATGTCATTTAAAGCGCCAGCAACGGAGGTAGCAGAAGCAGGTTCGCAAAAAATTCCTTCTTTTTCAGTTAACATTTTCTGAGTTGCTAAAATTTCTGAATCAGAAAAGGCATCGAACCAGCCATTAGATTCTTTACTTAGCTTGATAGCCTGATCCCAGCTTTGGGGGTTACCGATGCGTATTGCAGTTGCAATAGTTTCAGGATTTTCGACTCTTGCACCTTTAACAAAAGGTGCCGCACCTGCCGCCTGGTAGCCAACCATTGTTGGAGTTGTTTTTGATATTCCTATTTCTCTATATTCGGTATAACCCATCCAATGTGCAGTTATGTTTCCAGCATTACCAACTGGCAGGCAATGATAATCTGGTGCAAAGCCTAGTTCATCAATAATTTCAAAGGCAGCTGTTTTTTGACCATGAAGACGATAAGGATTTATAGAATTAACAATCGATACTGGAGCATAATCAACTATATCCTTAACAATCTTCATACCATCATCAAAGTTACCTTTTATTTGAATAATGGTGGAACCGTGAATCATTGCTTGGGCTAATTTTCCGAGCGCGATTTTGCCTTCAGGAATAAGGACAAACGCTTTGATTCCAGCTCGAGCAGCATAGGCAGCAGCAGCTGCAGAGGTATTTCCAGTTGAAGCACAAATTATTGCTTCAGAACCAGATTCGGTTGCCTTAGTGACTGCCATTGTCATACCACGGTCCTTAAAAGAACCTGTTGGATTTAAACCTTCATACTTTATAAATAGGTTTATATCTTTACCAATTAGTTTAGAGATATTTTGAAGCTTAATTAGTGGAGTATTCCCCTCACCTAAACTAATCAATCGTGTGTTTTCTTTGACAGGTAGTCTATCTCTATATTTATCAATTAAGCCTGTGTATCTCATAAATAGTCTCTGACAGGTTAGTCTAGTGTTTCAACGTGCATAATTTGCACTTTATCTTGATTAAAGTCGCTCGCTTCAATTTTCGTTTTAATTTTATGAGCATTTTTTGTGCTTGTCTTATCAGTAAGGATAGCAATATGGGCATTATTATCAGCGTCCACCTGTTTTTGAATAAATGCCTCAATGCTTACGTTTTGCTCATGAAATATTTGCGTTAATTTCGCTAGCACACCAGATACGTCAGTCACTAGAAGTCTTAAATAAAATTCACTATCGATCAAATTGTTGTCAATTACTTTGGTTTTTTCTTGTGATTTCCAGCCTAATATATGATTACTAGTTTGATTATTTATGATATCAATGAGGTCTGCAATAACAGCTGAAGCTGTTGCTTCCTCACCCGCACCTGCACCATAATATAGACTCGTTCCTAATGCATCACCCTTTACAAGAACAGCATTCATAACACCGTTAACATGTGCAATAATTTGTTCTTTTGCAATCAAAGTTGGATGGACCCTCATTTCAATTGAACTTCCAACCCTCTTAGCAATACCTAGGTGCTTAATAACATATCCAAACTCCGTAGCATACTTAATATCTTCAGTAGTTATTCCACTAATCCCCTTGGTGTAGACCTTGTTGTACTGAATTTTTGACCCAAATGCGATAGCTGCTAGGATAGATAATTTTTGGGCTGCATCGATACCTTCAATATCAAATGTTGGGTCAGACTCTGCATAGCCAATCATCTGCGCTTCCTTGAGGACATCATCAAAGTCTCTTTCTTTTTCCTTCATTTCCGTTAGAATGAAGTTACTTGTACCGTTAATTATGCCGGCAATTGATTCTATGTTATTGGCGCTTAAGCCTTGCTCCAGTGATTTAATTATTGGAATGCCTCCAGCAACTGCAGCCTCAAACAATATGCGAACTTTATTTTTATTGGCTAACTGAATTAATTCATTGCCATGTTCTGCTAAAAGGGCCTTGTTTGCTGTGATAACATGTTTACCATTATTAATGGCTGTCTCAACTAAGTCTTTAGTCAGAGTGGTGCCACCAATCAGTTCAAGAATAACATCTATATCTTTATGGTTTACTACCTCAAATGGGTCTTCAGTAAGCGTAATACCTGAAGTATCACAGATACGATCTTGAGTAATATCTCTAACCCCAGCAAGTTGAACTTCAACCTTTTCACCAGTCCGTCTCTTGATAGAGTTGGCATTCTTTCTCAAAACATTTACAACACCACCACCAACAGTGCCTAATCCTAAAATTCCGATTTTCATTCGTTTTATGAAAAAAAGTAAAATTTATAGATATTACCAAGCAGTAATAACTGCACGTTAATATTGATAAATAAAAATGATTGTAGTGAGGTTGGCCTGAATTAAAATGTAATGTTAGTTTAATCCACCCTTACAGATATATTTCAGTTCGAGAAATTCATCAATTCCATAATGTGAACCTTCTCTACCTAATCCAGATTCTTTAACGCCGCCGAACGGGGCAACTTCATTTGAGATTATCCCTTCGTTAACACCAACCATGCCATATTCTAGAGCTTCAGATACTCTCCATATCCGATTCACATTGTTAGTATAAAAGTATGAAGCCAGCCCAAACTCAGTATCATTTGCCAGCTTAATCGCATCCTCTTCTGACGAAAATTTAAAAATAGGCGCTAGCGGTCCAAAGGTTTCTTCGGATGCAACTTTCATTGAACTTGTTACATTACTAATTATGGTTGGTTCAAACATAGTACCGCCACTTTTATGTGGCTTACCACCAGTAACAATTATAGCACCTCTATCTAGGGCATCTGTTATATGTTCTTGAACTTTTTCAAGCGCCTCAAGGTTTATTAATGGCCCCTGGTTTACGCCTTCCTGCATACCATTACCAACCTTAAGTGTTTTAACAGATTCAGCTAGTCTTTTTACAAACTCGTCATAGATTCCTTCCTGAACCAGGATGCGGTTACTGCAAACACAAGTTTGTCCGGTATTTCTAAATTTTGAAATCATTGCGCCAGCTACTGCAGAATCTAGGTCAGCGTCATCGAAAACAATAAATGGCGCATTTCCGCCAAGTTCCATTGAAACTTTTTTCATTGTTTCGGCACAATTGCGGGTTAGAATCTTTCCAACAGCTGTGGAACCTGTAAATGAAAGTTTTCGTACAATTGGACTATCAGTTAGTGCTATACCGATTTCGCTGGAATTAGTTCCAACTACCACATTTAGTACTCCTTTCGGCACACCTGCTTGTTCGGCCAGTTCCGCAATTGCTAGTGCTGAGAGGGGTGTTTCTGCAGCAGGCTTGATCACCACAGGGCAGCCTGCAGCTAGGGCAGGTGCACACTTTCTTGTAATCATGGCAATAGGAAAGTTCCAAGGAGTAATAGAGGCAACAACGCCAATCGGCTGCTTGATAACAATTATTCTTCTGTCATTTGAGGGTGTTGGAATTAAATCTCCATAAGTTCTTTTACCTTCTTCTGCAAACCACTCAATAAAAGAAGCTCCATAACCTACCTCACCTCTAGCTTCGGCCAATGGTTTGCCTTGTTCTGACGTCATCAATACAGCTAAATCTTCTTGGTTCTGCATCATTAAGTCAAACCATTTTTTTAAGATTGCTGCTCTCTCTTTGGCGGTCTTACTGCGCCAATTTGGCCAGGCTTTGTTAGCGGCTTCAATGGCATCATTTGTTTCCTTTGCTCCCATTTCGGGCAGTGTAGATATGACCTCCTTTGTGAAGGCATTGGTTACCTCAAATCTTGCTTTCAAGTTGTCTCCTATCCACTCCCCATTAATGTATCCATGGGTCTTTAGGAGTTTAGAATTTTTAAGCATTTTTTGATTTTTTTATAATTAGTTTATTGAATTCGAAAATAATACCCTTTTTCATACTCTGCATAAATTAACTTTTTTAGGTATGTGCTACTTGTTGTTTTTGTCTCTTTCCAATAAATGATGCGGTTATAACGCCAACAGTTACTATACCAACTAAGATTGTAGAGACTGCATTGATTTCTGGGGTAACACCTAACCTTACCATTGAGTATATCTTCATTGGGAGGGTTGTTGAGCCGGGACCGGAAGTGAAGCTTGCTATAACAAGATCGTCAAGCGACATCGTAAATGATAACAACCAACCTGATATGATGGCAGGTAATATAATTGGCAATGTGATTAACAAAAAGGTACGAAAAGGTGTACAACCTAAATCAAGTGCCGCTTCATTAACACTATCATCGTAGCTAGACATTCTGGATTGAATAATCACAGAAACATAACACATTGAGAAAGTTATATG
Source organism: uncultured Piscirickettsiaceae bacterium (assembly GCA_964606585.1). Classification (GTDB taxonomy): domain Bacteria; phylum Pseudomonadota; class Gammaproteobacteria; order PS1; family Pseudothioglobaceae; genus Pseudothioglobus. The sequence continues at coordinate 537 of CAZSHL010000082.1, read as the reverse complement.
AGCTAGCGTTACAGTTAAAACACCTCTATCAATAGCCAAGGTTACAAACGTAAGCAGGGTAGACAAGCCTAATATAACCTCTGGCATTACCATTGGCGCATAGATCATGCCAGAAAAAAGGGTTCTGCCTCTAAATTTGCCAAAACGTGTCATCACAATTCCCGCAATAGTGCCCAAGAATGTAGCTACTGTAGAAGAAATAAATGCAACCTTAATAGTAACCCATGCGGCATCTTTAATGCCTTGGTTTTGCATTAGTTCAACATACCATTTTGTTGAAAAGCCAGCCCAAACGGTGACCAACCTTGACTCATTAAAACTAAACAAAATCAAAAGAATGATTGGTAAATAAAGGAACGTAAATCCTAAGATCAAGGCTGATATATTAAAACCGCTAAATCTTGTCATGATATCGCCTTTTCTTGAGATTTTTGATATAGGATGATTGGAACAACTAGAAGTAGTAGCATAATAATAGCAACAGCCGACGCTACCGGCCAATCTCTGTTATAGAAAAACTCACCCCAAAGAACTTTT
>CAZSHL010000081.1:0-6348 GCA_964606585.1 uncultured Piscirickettsiaceae bacterium | reverse complement strand
CAGGCAATTTTCCAGGCTTCCTTATCAAAACAAGACCCACATTTAAAAGGTATGCAAGAGGTGCACCTACAATAAAACCACGAGATTCAATGGCAACAATTTTATCAATCTTTAAATCTTTATATCGATCTACTAGTATATTAACTGAGTCACGAAGACCTTCTGGGTCTTTTAATAATGTTGTAATATCTCTAAACATTACTCCCTTAATAGGGTAGTTTTCAATTGTTCTAATTTTAGATTTTATTGACATAAGTTTTTCCTTACTAAGTTGAATTTAATAATCTGCCCGCAACCGCTTCTAATTTCTTTACTAAATCTTTATCGCGAGCTTCTGGAGAAGTAATAATTGCATTTTCAAGACTAGTTTTGCAATCACATTTGGAACTAGATTGATCTGACTCAATCAATGAGGCAACATTCCTAACTAAAGATCTTGCCTTATCAGCATTATCCATAAGCACTTTTATCATTGCATCAACACTGACGTTATCATGATGTGGATGCCAGCAATCGTAATCTGTCACCATCGCTACTGATACGTAACACATCTCAGCTTCTCGAGCAAGTTTTGCTTCTGGCATGTTTGTCATACCAATAACATCACAACCCCAACTTCGATATAGTTCAGATTCAGCTATAGAAGAAAATTGAGGACCCTCCATCGCCAAATAAATGCCGCCACGAACAACTTTAATCCCTAGATTTTTTGCTACACTCTCTAAATGATTTCCCAATCGATTGCAAACAGGACTGGCCATAGAAACATGCGCCACTAATCCATGTCCAAAAAAACTTTTCTCTCTTGCAAAAGTTCGGTCAATAAATTGATCAACAATTACAAACATACCCGGCTTCAAATTTTCTTTCAGTGAACCTACAGCACTCACTGATATAACATCAGTTACTCCAACTCTTTTTAACGAATCTATATTAGCGCGATAATTAACTTCAGAGGGTGGAATACGATGTCCACGGCCATGTCTAGGCAAAAATACCATTTTCTGACCATCTAATTCACCAAATAATAACAAATCAGAAGGTTCCCCAAAAGAAGACGTAACTTTTTCCCATCTAGTGTTTTGAAGTCCATCAATGTCATAAACACCACTTCCACCGATAATTCCTAGAATTGGTTTTAAATTACTCATTACTCATCTTAGATTACTCATAAATTTAAATTACCCTTTCATTACCACCATCAACGGGTATTTGTGCTGCCGTGGTTTTAGAAAATAAAGCGCCACACATTGCAGCTGCTAATTCTGACACATCAATACTTTTTACTTCAACACCAAGAAGATTGTTAGTTTTATAGTTTTCAATTGTCAAATTATAGTGTTTTGCACGTGATTTTAAAACTTCATCTTTCCAAATACCTGTATCAAATACAGCATTAGGATGAAGCGTATTTAATCGAATACCATCATCACCCCATTCTATTGATAAGACTCGCATTAGCTGGTTTAATGCTGCTTTAGAAGATGAATAAGCCGCTGCACCGGGCCCAGGAGCAGGTACATTTTTGGAACCTATAATAACCACTCGCCCTTTATTTGGTGCAGCTTTTAACAGAGGATATACTTCACGTAGCAAATTTAAATTTGCATTAAGATTTACTGAAAATACCTTGTCCCATTCCTTCGAGGAAATTTGAGACACCTCTTTCCCTTCTGGGAAAATACCTGCATTTAAGACAATCATATCTAGCCCACCAAAATAACAAACACCTTTCTCTAATGCCTCTTCGATAGCCTTTTCATCTGTAACATCACACACTAAGCCTAAATAATTATTATGTTTAAAGATAGTCTCAATTGAAGAATCTATATCAACTCCTATTACTGCAGAGCCTCGACTAAGAAAAGATTCTATACATGACTTTCCAATTCCTGAAGCTGCACCTGTTATTAATACTACTTCTCCTTGAAACTCAAGAGAATTAACGTTTTTACCAAGTTTAGCTTGTTCTAAGTCCCAATATTCAAGATTAAAAATATCAGAGGCTGGAAGGGCCTTAAAACCACCCAATTTTTCCGCCCTAAGAATGCTTTTTATTGTATGTTCATATAAATCTGCAACAACCCTAACCTCACTCATGCTTTTGCCTACAGCACAAAGACCAAATTCTTTATCTAAAACAACTCGAGGAGCTGGATCAAGCATTTTTTTTCGCTCTTTTGCTTTAGGTTCATGGGTTTTAAAATAAGATATATACTCTTTTGCATACTTTTCAACATCACGGCCAATCATTGGTATTCTTTTAGTTCGAATTACATGATCAGGCGTCAATGGCCCCCTAACTGCAATTTTCTCAACATCATTTCGATTAGAAAAATTTAAGCCACTTATGCTGTTAGTAAGATTAAGTAATACAGGACTTCCAACTACTGATGAAATCTTGTGTCTAAACAATGAAATATCATTGCGCATTTTTTTTGATATAACACTAACTGTTGATTTCTCAAGGTCCCAAGCATTTTGACTAATAAGATATTCTTCAGCATCAGTCACCAAATCAATCATTCGATCATAAGATTTTTTTGCTGTGTTCCCAAAAGAAAATATTCCATGATTTAGAAGTACCATACCCTCTGTTTTATCTGAAGCCTTTTCAGAAAATAACTGAGCAACAACTTTTGCTAAATCAAAGCCCGGCATAACATATGGAACAATGACAACCCGATTACCGTATATTTCTCTGATTCTTTCTTCACCATTGTTTGTATTTGAAATTGTAACTACGGCATCTGCATGTGTATGATCAACAAATTTAAAAGGCAATATTGCATGCAGAATCGTTTCCACAGAGGGAGTTGGAGATGAAGCATTCGTTAGTTGAGTTTTTAATTCATTCACCATCTCGGGGTCAGAAAGTGATTCTAACTTAGAGAGATTTAACATATGCGCCATACGTACTGGAGAAAAACCAGCTCTTTCAATAGAAACTAAGTCCCAACCACTGCCTTTTACATAAAGAATTTCTTCTTCTGCACCTACCAAGTTAGTTTCGGTAACTTTAACTGAAGTATTTCCACCTCCATGTAAAACTAAAGAAGAATTTTTTCCAAGTAAACGAGAGGTGTAGACTCGTAAGTCTAAATCATCTTTATATGCAGAAGCATCAACTTCACTCCATAAATTTTTCAACTATTGCTCCAATAAAAAATAAACATACTACTCTAATAATGAAAAAAACCTATACAATTTACTTATAGTTACAAACCTACATAATATTTAATTAATCTAAAATGGGCCACGAAAAGATGGATCTGGAACATCTAAAGGAATATCACCTTGAGGAAATAAAATATTTAATTCAACAGTCTTATCGAGCATTTCACATATCACTTTAGCTATATTTTTTGCTCTAGGATAATAGTGATTCGCTAACGCCCTTGTGCTCGGACTTGGCGAATCATTCAAACCTATTCTGACTGGTGCACATATAAGCATGTCAAATATATTTTCAGTAACTATTGATATAATTTCAGAACTAACACCGAAATGCATCCAACCATTATCAGCAACAACCAAACGTTTGGTTTTACTGACAGAATTCAAAACAGTTTCAGAGTCTAATGGTCTTATAGACCTCAAATCGACTACTTCAACAGAAATTCCATGTTCTGCTAATACATCTGCACATCTTAAAGATTCAAGGACCATATACGAGTGCGATACGATTGTTACATCTGAACCTTTTCGAGCCAACCTAGCTGTACCGATTGGAACTCTATACCCTTCTAAGGGTACATTATCGAAAGTGTTATGTAACCAACGATGTTCTAAAAATATAATGGGGTTATCATCTTCAACACTGGAAATCAACAAACCCTTGGCATCATATGAATTAGAAGGCATGACAACTTTTAAACCAGGTATATGAGCAAACCAAGATTCCAAACTTTGTGCATGTTGAGGTCCTTGCCCCCACCCTCTTCCAATTATCAAACGAATTACGATAGGTACACTTTGTTGTCCTGCATTCATATAAAACCATTTGGCTGCCTGGTTTACTATTTGTTCAATTGAAAGAAGAGCAAATTCAACCCTCTGATGAGTTAGAATAGGTCTAAATCCATTTAGTGAGGCCCCTGTAATAATTCCTGTCATGCCATTCTCAGATAAAGGCATATCCATTACACGATGATCTCCGTATTTCTCTTGAAGACCAGAGGTTGTGCCAAATATTCCTTTTGGATCTGGAACCCCAAGACCAACGACAAGAACCGATGAATCTTCTCCCAAACAAAAGTCAGTAGCTTCTAAAATAGCTTCAGAATATTTTATTTCTCTCATAAAATAATACTAATCCTTATCAGAATATTTTATTTCTCTCATAAAATAATACTAATCCTTATATATGTGCTGATTTAATAACTCCAGTTCAGGAAATACGCTCTTTTTAGCAAATATAAATGCTTCATCAATTTCGGTATTGATTTTTTCATTCATTTTGGCTATTTCTGATTCTATAGCAATACTTTTTTTCATGATGGTATTTTTGTAAGTCTCAATAGGACACCTTTTCAACCACTTCTCAAGCTCTCCCTGTCCCCTATAGCCAAGCTCGTCATCACCATTAGGCCCACAATGTTCAAGCCAACGAAAAGTTTCTAATTCCAAAAACGCTGGAGCATTATTATCTTTAATATGCTTAATTGCTTCAAGAGTAATTTCAGAGACTTGCTGGACATCATTTCCATCTCCAGTAAAAGCCTTAATGCCATGACTTTCAGCTAGAATTGATATTTTCCTTTTCGCTGCTTGACGCACTTTCAGATTTGAATATACGGAGTAAAAGTTATTTTCACACACAAAAAGTATTGGGACATTCTTTAAACTAGCAAAATCCAAACTTTCAAAAAATACGCCTTCTTCAGTCGCACCATCACCTAAGAAAACTGTAACTATGTTTGTACTCTTTTTCATTTTAAATGCCCAAGCAACTCCTACTGCAATTGGTATTGTGCTTCCAACAATTGGAACTGCAGCATAAAAACCAGTTTCCAGATCTATCAAATGCATAGAACCTCCTTTACCCATTGCACAACCCGTCGACTTGCCATACAACTCTGCCAGCATTGCTTTCAAATTACCACCTTTTGCTAGATAATGCGCATGGGCTCGATGAGCACTCATCACAATGTCATTTTTTTGCAAATGCTCACAAACACCTACTGCAACTGCTTCTTGACCTATAGACAAATGAACTGGGCAACGCATTTCTTGTTCAGAGTATAATTTCGCAATTCTTTCTTCGACCATCCTAATTCGAAGCATTGAATAATATAGATTTTTTTCTGATTTATTTAACACTATAGAAAATCTCTTTCAAATTGATTAATAACACTGACTATCCTTTCTAATTCAACTTCGGAAAGAAATTGATTAATTGGTAATGTTAATATTTGTTTAGACTGTTGTTCAGTAATTGGAAAATCCCCTTCCTTATAGCCTAATTTTTTTGAAGCTGGCTGAAGGTGAATAGGAATTGGATAATGAATAGCAGTATCAATACCATTTGAAAACAAATATTCTTTCAACTTGTCACGATGTTCAGTTTGCACCACAAAAGTGTGATATGTATTGTATTCATAATTCTTTTCTTCAGGAATATACATACCAACCATATTAATTTCATCAAAATATACTTTTGCATTGCTTCTTCTTCTTTGGGTTACATACTCTAGCTTACTTAGGCGATAGTTCAAAATAGTAGCCTGAAGATTGTCCATTCTGGAAACAGTCCCAAAGTGATTAACTATGTTTCTATTCGCCATTCCGTGATTACGCAATGTTTTTGATTGCTTATAAATATTTTCATCATTAGTAGTTAGAAATCCAGCATCACCGCATGCATTTAAATTTTTTAATGGATGTGTGGAAAAACAACCAACATTTCCTATTGAACCACTAGTTTGTCCTTTATATTTGGAACCGATAGCTTGAGCAGAATCCTCTATAACAACTAAATTATTTCTGTTTGCAATATCCATAATTGGCTCCATATCGCAAACTCTTCCAGTTAGATGTACTGGCATAATGGCTTTTGTATTCTTAGTAATTGCTGACTCTATTTTTGAAGGATCCATATTCTGATCAGTGAGCACATCCACAAAGACAGGGGTTGCTCCTACATTGACTATAGCTGACGTCGAAGCAATAAATGAATTAGGGGGCGTAATTACCTCATCCCCCTTCCCAATACCAGATAAGTGAAGTGCAAATATTAAAGCGTCAGTACCGCTGTTGAGTCCAGTCGCGTACTTTACACCACAGAGTTTAGAAATATTTTCTTCAAATTTATCTAATTCTTCACCACCAACATATTGTCCATAACTT
>CAZSHL010000080.1:0-6448 GCA_964606585.1 uncultured Piscirickettsiaceae bacterium | reverse complement strand
GTATCAAAGACTGCATTGGGATGAAGTGCATTTAATCGAATACCATCACCGCCCCATTCCATTGATAAAACACGCATAAGTTGGTTCAAGGCAGCCTTAGAAGCTGAATAAGCTGCTGCACCAGGACCAGGAGCTGGAACATTTTTAGAACCGATAACAACAACACGACCTTTATTTGGTGCCACTTTTAATAGAGGATATACTTCACGTAATAGATTTAAGTTTGAATTAAGATTAATGGAAAATACTTTGTTCCATTCTTTCATTGGAATTTGAGTTACCATCTTTCCTTCTGGAAAAATGCCGGCATTTAGTACAATCATATCTAAGCCGCCAAAATGGCAAACACTTTTCTCGAGAACTTCATCTATCGCAATTTCGTCAGTTACGTCACAAACCAATCCCAAATAATCTTGATGCTCATAGCTAGTTTCGATGGAGTAATCTATATCGATTCCCACTACCGCAGCTCCTCGATTAAGGAAAGACTCTACACATGACTTTCCAATCCCTGATGCAGCTCCTGTAATTAATACTACTTCCCCCTGAAACTCAAGAGAATTAGCATTCTTACGTAATTTTGCTTGTTCTAAATCCCAATACTCAAGATTAAAGATATCAGAAGCTGGGAGGGCTTGAAAGCCTCCTAGTTTTTCCGATTTAAGAATGCTTTCCATTGTATGTTCATATATATCAGAAATAATTCCAATTTCACTCATATTTTTGCCCACAGCACAAAGGCCAAATTCTCTGTCTAAAATTACCCGAGGAGCAGGGTCAAGCATAGTCTTTTTCTCTTTTGCGTTAGTTTTATGAGTATTAAAGTATGAGATATATTCTTTCACATACTTTTCAACATCACGGCCAATCATTGGTATTCGCTTGGTGCGAATAACATGATCAGGAGTTAAAGGGCCTCGAGTAGCAATTTTCTCAACATCTTTTCGATTGGAAAAACTAATGCCAAGTTTACTATTAGTAAGATTTAACAGAACAGAATTTCCCGCAACAGATGAAACCTTTTGTCTTAACTGAGAAACATCATTACGTATTTTTTTAGATTTAACATCAATTAATGGTTTTTCATTATCACAGGCATTTTGACTAACAAGATATTGTTCAGCAAGATTCACTAAATCTATCATTCTGTCATAAGACTTTCGCGCCGTACTGCCAAAAGAAAATATTCCATGATTTAAAAGAACCATTCCTTCTGTTTCTTCAGAAGCCATCTCTGAAAATAAACGACCAACCTCTTTAGCCAAATCAAAACCCGGCATCACGTAAGGTACAATAACAACTCGATTGCCATAAATTTCACGGATTCTTTCTTCGCCATCTAAAGTATTTGATATTGTTACAACTGCATCAGCATGAGTGTGATCAACGTACTTAAACGGCAATATTGCATGCAGAATTGTTTCCACAGAGGGAGTTGGAGATGCAGCATTGGTTAGTTGAGTTTTTAACTCGTTAACCATCTGTGGATCAGAGAGTGATTTCAACTTAGAAAGTTTCAACATATGAGCCATACGTACTGGCGAAAAACCATCTTTTTCAATAGAAACTAAATCCGAGCCACTTCCTTTTATATAAAGTATTTCTTCTTTCGAACCAACCAAGTTGGTTTCATTAATTTTGACAGATGTATTCCCTCCGCCATGGAGAACTAAAGAAGGGTCTTGCCCAAGTAATCGTGAGGTGTAAACTCGCAACGCCAGATCATCTTTAAACTCATCTGATTCAGTATCAGACCATAAGTTTTTCATTATTCTCTTTTGCTAGCCCAGTTACATGGACTCCCCCCGATACAATAATCAACTCTGGATATTTTTTTCTAATTGTTTCTCCGATAGATTGGGCATTTTTGAAGACATTATAGGAAAATTCATTTGTTTAAATTTTGATTTCCAATAATCACTATTTGCTACTATTTCCTTGGTTCTAATTTGAGCAGTTTTCATTTTGTCTTTTTGCCCTATCTTCGAGTACCCAATTGCGAGACAATTCCAAGCAAACGCATGGTCTTTCGCCATCTTTATCACCCTTTCAAAATCCGTTATAGCTCGATCGACATGTCTCCCATGTAAATTTTTGTTGAATTGGAAATTGTTTATTAAATTTTGGTCATAAGTCATATCAACAATTTGTTGTTCTTCAGGTGATTCAAATGGCATTAAATAGCCGGTATTTCCCAAAGGCTTGCCGTTAAATGAACGGTTATCCTCTTTTGCCATTAATTGATCATATAGTTCCGTATCTGGCAAAGCTTTGCAGTAAGAAAACAAAATCCAATCCCAGTTGTATTTCTTTGCAACGTCAAAAGTTCTTTGTAGCTGTTCCATTGTTTCACCTGGGAAACCGACTATAAAATTGGCTTTATAATATATCCTTGGGTGTCTATCCAGTAATGGGGCTTTTTCCACTAATTTTTTAATGGTTAGGGGTTTTTTCATTTCGTGCAGTATATCGTTATCTCCACTTTCTATTCCTAGAGAAAAATAGGTACATCCTGCATCGGCCATACATGTGAGAAGTTCATCATCTAAAGTGCCTAACCTAACTCCATTTCCTATCGACCAGGTTAAATTATATTTCCTGTCAATGAGCATCTTACAGATTATTATGACTCTTTCTCTATTAGCGGTAAAATCATCATCTACCACATCAATATGTCTAATTCCATGTTGATGATACAATAGATCAATTTCTTTTAGTACTCGTTCTGGCGAGGATTGTCTTACCCCAGAACCGTTAAAACTACGAACACCACAGAACGTGCAACGAGCTATACAGCCTCTGGTTGTTGATATAGTAGCGAGTGGTGTACCGTGTTTGACTGTCCGTGCTACGTCAGCGATGCCGTTCCCGCAGTAGTCAGATAATCTTACCGCGGAAAACTCTGGTATTGGTATTTCGTCAAGGGCATCCGGGGTGTTTAGAACGTTACTGATATCGTCTTTATTTCTTAAATATTTTGTATTTTTTACAATTACACCTTTTACATGATCCGTATCGCCGTTAATGTATCTGATTAAGTCGACAAAATGATTTTCCGATTCGTTAATGCATATAAAATCATTATAATCAAGTTCGGCGCCATTCTCTTTTGCTATCCCAGTTACATGGACTCCCCCCGATACAATAATCAACTCTGGATATTTTTTTCTAATTGTTTCTCCGATAGATTGGGCATTTTTGAAACATGTCTCAAACATAATACTGAACCCACACAAATCAGGTTGGAACGATTTTATAGCTTCGTCACACATTTCGAACCAATCAATTTCGATGTTCTCTTGGCTTCTTTTAACACTCTCCAAGTGTAAATCTAGAATTTTTGTTTTTACTCCCTTAGTGTATTTCTTAACGGAAGAAGACAAATACATGAGGCCAAGCGGTGGATAGAGTACAAAGAAGTTATTAGATTTATCAATGGAACTCAGTTTATCTTGGGTTACTTGCGGTGTATTTATCAAGAGAATTCTAGTTACTTTTTTGGAATTAGTGTGTTTCAACTGGGACCTCTGTTTGATTTGATTAATCGTAATTTTACAACATTAAATTCAGCATATGAACGCTTTTATTTTATGGTAATTTTCTATATTAGATTAGATGTATTGAATTTCTATAACTTTAAAGGATATATCGCCTTTTGGCGCCTTTACAATAACTTCGTTTCCTTCTTCATTGCCCAACAATGCTCTGGCAATTGGAGAATGACAAGAAATCTTTCCTGAATCAATTTTAGCTTCATCCTCGCCGACGATTTTATAAACTATTTCACGATTATCAACTAGATTTAAAAGGGTTACAGTTGTGCCAAAAACACAACGTCCATCTTGGTTAAGTTTTGTTACATCAATGATTTGCATACGCGAAAGTTTAGCTTCAATTTCTTGTATTCGACCTTCAACAAATGCTTGTTCTTCTTTGGCAGCATGGTATTCAGCGTTTTCTTTTAAATCGCCATGTTCCCTTGCAGTCGCAATATCACTTACAATTCTTTGACGAACTTCATTCTTGAGCCTTAATAACTCACTTTCAAGGGCGCGTGCGCCTTCTACTGTCATAGGTATTGCGTCCATAAGTCTATTTTAGTGTAGCGATTGTATCGATCTTACAACAAGCTTATTATTGGTATTTATACCGTCGAGCATTGCAAAGGCTGCTGCAACTGTGGTGGTGCATGGCACCTTGTGTATCAGTGCTTCGCAACGAATAACTGCTGCATCTTCTAATCCCTGAGTGTCTTCTGTAGAATTAACAATTAAACTGATTTCATCATTTTTAATTAAATCCACAATATGTGGTGAACCTTCAGAAACCTTATTAACCATTGTACATTCTAAGCCAGTTTCTTGTAGCATTTCTTGATTAGTGCGAGTTGCAACAATTTCAAAGCCTTGACTTGTTAAGCGCCTACCAAGTTCCGTTAAATGCTTTCTATCTAGAGTTCTTAAACTAACAAATACCTTTCCACTGGTTGGTATCTTTTCGCCCGCTGCAAGAAGGGCTTTATCGAAAGCTGCTGGAAAATTTTCTCCAATCCCCATAACTTCTCCTGTAGAACGCATTTCTGGGCCAAGAATAGGATCGACTCCTAAAAACTTATTGAATGGAAAAACAGACTCCTTAACTGAATAATGACTTGGGATAACTTCTTTTGTAAAGCCTTGTTCTTTTAGTGAGACACCGACCATTACTCGAGCGGCAATATTTGCTAGCGCTACACCTGTAGCCTTAGAAACAAAAGGTATAGTCCTAGAAGCTCTAGGATTAACTTCTATTACATAAATTTCTTTATCTTGATAGGCTAACTGTGTATTCATTAGACCAACTACATTGAGCTCTCTTGCCATCAATTTAACTTGCTTCCTCATTTCATCAAGTACGCCTGCTGGTAGCGAGTGGGGTGGTAGAGAACATGCAGAATCTCCTGAATGAATGCCAGCCTGTTCAATATGTTCCATGATTCCGCCAATCACAACATCTTTACCGTCACAAATAACGTCAATATCAATTTCAATCGCATGATCTAAGAAAGAATCCAACAAAACAGGAGAGTCGTTTGAAACTTTAACGGCAGTTTGCATATATCTCTCAAGGTTTTCTTTGTCGTAGACAATTTCCATGGCTCTTCCGCCAAGAACGTAAGAAGGTCTAACAACTAAAGGAAACCCAATGGAATCAGCTATAGCTACAGCCTCCTGTTGAGATCTTGCAGTGGCATTAACAGGTTGTTTTAAATTTAATTTTTTGATCATTTTTTGGAAGCGCTCTCTATCTTCAGCTAAGTCAATTGCCTCGGGACTAGTGCCGATAATTTTTGCTCCATTTTTTTCAAGATCTGCAGCCAAATTAAGTGGCGTCTGTCCGCCATAATGGACAATAATCCCCTTAGGTTTTTCAATTTCTATAACAGCCAAAACATCTTCAAGTGTTAATGGTTCAAAGTAGAGTCGGTCTGAAATATCATAATCAGTTGAAACTGTCTCAGGGTTACAGTTAACCATAATAGTTTCATAGCCAGATTTACGAAGGGCTTGTGATGCATGCACACAACAATAGTCGAACTCGATTCCCTGACCTATTCGGTTGGGTCCTCCACCCAATATCATAATTTTTTTACTTGTACTAGGATTCGCCTCACACTCAAGCTGATAAGTTGAATAAAGGTATGCTGTTTGTGTGTCAAACTCTGCCGCGCAACTGTCAACTCGCTTGAAGACAGGTCTGATATTAAGCTTTTCTCTTCTCTGACGAACTATTTCTTCTGAACACCCCATAAGTTCCGAGAGTCTTTTATCTGAAAACCCTTTTCGCTTAAGTTGAAACATACTTTCAGCACTAACTTCAGCTATCAAGCTACCTTGAATTGCTTTTTCAGAAATCACAAGATCCTCAATCTGAGATAAAAACCATGGGTCTACCCTAGTGAAATTATAAATCTCACTCTGGTTCATTCCTAACCTAAAGGCATCAGCAAAATAGTAGATTCTATCAGCGCCAGTTGAGATGAGCTCACTACGAATTTTACTTCTCGCCTCACCTGAAGATATATCAACCATTGGATTAAGGCCAGATTTATCAGTCTCAAGCCCACGGATTGCTTTCTGTAGAGACTCTTGGAAAGTTGAGCCAATTGCCATCACTTCCCCAACAGACTTCATTTGAGTTGTCAAACGTTTTTCGGCATTTGGGAACTTTTCAAATGCAAATCTCGGCATTTTAGTTACAACATAGTCAATACTTGGCTCGAAAGATGCTGGAGTTTTACCACCTGTGATGTCATTATCTAATTCATCAAGTGTATATCCTACAGCTAGTTTAGCTGCCACTTTAGCTATCGGAAAGCCAGTTGCTTTTGATGCAAGAGCTGATGAACGAGATACTCTTGGATTCATCTCAATAATTGTCAATCGTCCATCATCTGGGTTAAGCGCAA
>CAZSHL010000079.1:0-6479 GCA_964606585.1 uncultured Piscirickettsiaceae bacterium | reverse complement strand
TGTCTGGGAGAATAACCACAGACAGTAGCTGGGCGAATGGTAACCGTTGTAAAATCATCAGATTGGTATTCAGCCAAAATTTTCTCACAGTCTGCTTTGAATTGGGAATAATCCGTCAGCGGTTCTAATACCATCTCCTCATGGACATTGGGCTCGTCCTTAATACCATAAACACTAGAGGATGAAGCATAAATAAAACGCTTAACACTGCAACTTTTTGAAATTTCTACCAAAGGACGAAATGCATCAAGATTGATGGATTTACCCAAATCAGAATTAAGTTCAAAACTAGGGTCATTGGAAATACACGCCAAATGGATAACAGCATCGTGGCTGGGCAGTAGTTTTTGCAAAAGCGCTTGATCCCGGATATCACCTTTTACAACATTCAAATTCGGATGGATAGGAAGCACATCCTCTCCATAGATCATTAGATCCAGAACAGTAACAGAATAGTCTTTTGAAAGTAAGTGGGGTACCAATACTGCGCCGACATAGCCAGCACCACCGGTGATAAATATTTTTTTCATTAAATTTGTTTCCATTTAAATAAAGTTATATACATCATGCCGAATATTCCCTGGAACCAATAATCAGATCCACAATGGCTAGGAGCCAAATCTGATGTATGTTTTCCACGAAGTTATAGGCTTTGCTGTCAACCCAGATGTTGATATCTCCCAGTTGGCGTAATGGGTTGTCTTCTTTAAAACCTGAAAATGTAACTACTGCTTTAAATTTTCCATTTCTAGCTGCTTTAACACCATTCAGCATATTCTTTGAACTGCCGCTGGATGAGATAACGATTAGCAAATCTCCTTCGTCACCATAAAAGTCCACAGCCTTTTCTACCCAGCGTTCGTAGCCATAATCGTTAGCAAAGCAGGTAATGAGGTCTGCTTCGTTGCAATTAACACACCTGACACCCGCGTTTTTGGTGAGGTCCACACTAAAATGGCTGGAGATCGCAGCGCTACCCCCATTCCCAAATATAAGAACCTTATTCCCCTTAGCATTAATTACTTTGATCAGATCAGCAACTTTTCCCAACTGATCAATTATTTTATCATCCGGCTTAACCAAATCAGAAAAGTCATTCAAATATGAATTAAAAAATTCTTTCTTGTTCATTTTATTTTATAGCATGGTGGAAGGTTTTCAATAATTGACCTTTGTTTACAGGGGTACTGTTGCCGATTGTTTCCACTGACTGTGCAGCTGCCAAGGAGCCCATAAATAAAGCCAGATCCGCATCAAAACCGGCTTTAATCGAACAAGAAAGAAGGGCTAGCATAGCATCACCGGCACCAATCTTATCCACAATTTTAGCAGCAAAAGCGGGACAATCATAAAATTTGTTCTTTACCAAATCAAAGAATATAGCACCGTCGCTGCCTTGAGTAACCACCAGGTTATTGGTCTGCAACCTTTGGGACAGTTGTTTCATTAAAGTTTTAATGTTGCTTTCACGGTCTCGCAACTCGTGGCGAAGTTCGGTCTCATTGATAATGGCACAGTCAATATCGTAATAATTATTCATAGTATGATAACCCATATTAGATGCATTAATCTGAGCATTAAGTGAAGTAAAAACTGACTGTTTTGAAATATATCTTGCTATTTTTTTAGATATAAACCCGTGGCCGTAATCCGAAATAATCACAAGGTCATGTTTTGGAATAAGTTCATCAAGGAATAAGATCAATTGATCTTGGTTTTCATCGTTCATTTGCGAATCATTTATTGAATAGACTCCTAGACTTTTACTATTGGAGATATAGTCTAAATAGCGTTTTTTGGTGATGGTAGGGGACTTGTCTTTGTAAATAAAATACGGTTCAATGTTGGTAGGCAAACTCTCTTTAACAAAATCTTCGTGCTTCTTTTTTTCACCCAGCATACTTAGAAGAGATACAGTACCGCAAAAATCAGAAAGGTGCCTGGCAATGGCAGCTGCACCTCCTGCGTACTGCTCCATTCTCAATTCACGTAGTACTAGAACCGGCTCTTTACCCGATTTACCCAGAGCTTCACAGAAAACGTACTGGTCAATAATAGTCTCACCCAACACAAGCACCTTTAGGCTTTTCAATTCATCTACCATAATTTTTATTTCATCAAAATTTTGCTCTATGTGCATTTTTTGAATGAAAGTTTTTTGTGACTTGGTGTACACATCACCAAACTTATTCAGTAAACTGCTGGAACTGAAAGTAATATCATTTGTGTATTTTATTTGCCCGCCAATGGAATCTACTGCAACAGATTCTTCATCTATTTTACCAGTAATATCTTCTGAGTGATCTTTATAATCAGGTCCTTTGCAGTAAATATCTGGTTCTAGTAATTCTATTGTTTCAACGGCAATAGGCCATTTATTTGCTGCTATAAAATCAATTGATTCAAGAGCTGCTAATGCTTCTAAACGGAGCAAGGTCGTAAATGCAGGCCGATTAGGACCTTTATTCACAAATTCATCGGGTGTAATCGTAACCACTAGTACATCACCAAATGTTTTTGCTTCTTCAAAATGTTTTATATGGCCAAGGTGTAATAAATCAAATACACCGTGGCAATGAACAATTTTTTTTCCATTTGCTTTTAAATCAGCTAGTATGGTTTTTAGGTCTTCTAAATTTTTTATCTTTTCATTCATACTTTAGCTTAGATATTCAAACCATTTTTCTGTTGCCTTTGCAATTGAGTCTTCTTCCCAGACAGGAGCTTCCCGCCAATAATCTATATTCTCTAAAAGAATACCAACACCTTCTTCTAAAGAAACCTTAGGACTCCAGTTTAACATTGATTTTGCTTTTGTAATATCTGCCCATGTGCAATCTGGCTCGCCTGGTCGTTTAGGTATATGAACCTTGTTCCCGCCAAGTAATTCAACAAGACGGTTCACGCTATAGGTATTGTCTGATCCAATGTTAATAATTTCTCCACTTATTTCACTTTCTGCTGCACTTATGATTGCATCAACCACATCAGAGACAAAAGTAAAATCTCTAGTTTGTTTGCCATCCCCTACCACTGTAAAAGGTTTGCCTGCTATTTTCTGGGCCAAAAAAACTCCAAACACTGCGCCATATGTACCAGATGTCCGTGAACGGGGTCCATAGACATTAAAAAACCTTAAAGAAATCGCTGGTAGTTGAAATACCTGGCTCCAGTGCATTACAAGCTGCTCACCCAAATATTTTGTAAGCGCATAGGGATATTGCGGTCTGATTTCTGCGGTTTCCTTGGTGGGGAAATCATCGGGTATCCCATAACAGGAAGAAGAAGCAGAATAAACAATTTTTTTAACATTATGCTTTTTACAAGCCTCCAAAACATTGAAAGTGCCATTTACATTTGAATGGAAATAATCATCCGGTTTTTCAATAGAAGGCACAATGTCTGCGAGCGCTGCCAAGTGGAAAACCCAATCTACATTTTTAAAATATTTTTCCCATTTTCCTTCTATTGCTAGGTTACACTCAACAATAGTGATTTGGTCCTGTATGTGCTTCAAATTTTGAGGTTGCCCGGTGCTAAAGTTGTCTAGTACAATGACTTCATATCCCTGATTCAATAAAGCATCAATAAGATGACTACCGATGAAACCTGCACCACCAGTGACAAGGACCGATTTCTTGATTAACATTATTTTTCCAAAACCTTGCTTCTATTAACGACCTCATCATAACTCCCACTTTCTACAATCTGACCTTTTTCTAGCCGGTATATACGGTCGCAATGTTTCACGGTAGTAAGTCGATGGGCAATGACGATAAGAGTCTTCTGACCCTTGAGGTGTTTTATCTCTTCTACAATCTCTCGCTCCGTTTCATAATCAAGAGAACTAGTGGCCTCGTCCATTACAAGCACACTGCGCTCGTGATAGAAAGCACGAGCGAGAGCAACGCGTTGTTTTTGACCGCCGGAAAGGCGCACGCCGCGTTCGCCTAGCACAGTGTTTACACCTTGGGGGAGTTCCTCAACCAACTCCATTAGTCGTGCTTGTTTCAGGGCTTTATGTAGGCGAATATCGTCTATTTTGGAGTCGTCGAGTCCCATAGCCACATTACGTCTTAGAGTATTGTCAATAAGAAATACTTCCTGAGGCAAGTAAGCCACTTGAGCTCGCCAATCGGATAAAGCAAAGTTCATAGGGTGTCCGTTGTAGAGCAGTTCTCCTTCATTGGGTTCCAATAGCCCAAGGAAAACATCAACAAGAGTTGTTTTCCCTGCGCCAGAAGGCCCGATAAGACCTATGGATTCTCCAGCATCTATTGAAAGCGTCAAATCCTTTAGAGCCCATTGTTTTGCATTCATATAGCGAAAATTGAGATTATTAAGGGACAAGTTAGAGAATGGCTCCATCTCCTCATCCTGGTTTGGTAGATGGACTTGTTCTCTGGGGTTTTCCATGTGCTCCAAATGTTTGAGATCCGCGTAAAGCCGAGAAGTAGCGTGACGGCTAAAACGAATCTGGGTGATTCCGCTAACCATTAGGTTTGCTGTAGGCATAAGACGCAGAGAGGCCACCCCAAAAACTCCAAGAGTGGGCACCAGTGCAATGACATCCCCATCCAGAATCAAAGTTCCTACCACTAACAGTACAACGAAAAAAATCAAAATAAATTGCAAAAGGTATCGAGGTGCCATCATAATCATTGATGCTTTAATTGAATTTTCAGAGACCTCCTTGGAGCCCTCGATGACCATTTGTTGGAAATAGGAGTCTTTGCCTAAAACACGGACTTCTTTGAAGCCCTCGAGGCCCTCATTAATCCCCTGATACATTCGTTCGGCACCAGTGCTTGAGTTTTCGCCATATTGCTTAACATTAGAGCGGAAGAGCCAATCGTATGTGAGCATTATGCCTCCCATTAGTGCAACCAATAAGGCCAGAACTGGTCCATTTGTCCAGGCTAATAGAATTATGATTGCTAGAGAGACAATCCCCTCGCTGAGAATACGTAACAAGGCCTCTACAACATTTACAGCAAATTGCCCAACTAAGCCCTGGATGGTCTGGATGTAGTCAGAACTGTTGCGCTGAAGGAAATCGGTGTAGGGAAGATTCATGTAAGATTGCATTAAATAAGTTCGCAACTTGACCTGCTGCTTCCAAGAAAATTGAAGGATGAACTTAGTTATCATAATGCCTGTAATTGCTTTAAGTAGAAAAATTCCCACAAGCCCCAAGCCTATAGTAATTAATAAATCTTTCGTTTCAAGTGATAATCCTACCCATTGTAGGAATTGACCAACTGGCCCCTGGACCAAACTTTCGGGGGTAACCACTAGAGCCACATAAGGTCCTATCAGTCCAAGCCCGACGACATCCAACATGGATGATGAACTAAATAGTAGGATTAGCCAAGGTAACTTCCTACGGTCATGCCCCAGCAGGTATAAAATTTCTTGGAGGTATTTAATCATTCAATAGTTTTTTATTGGGGAGTAGTTAAAAGTAAACTTGAATACAATTACCATCCTTGGTGTGTTTTTTTAATCCCTTCCTCAATGTCAATTTTTGATTCCCACCCAAGATCCTTAATCTTTGAAACGTCCAATAATTTACGAGTTGTCCCATCTGGTTTGCTTGTATCATATTTTATTTCACCATTAAAACCAATTATTCCTGTAATTGTTTTGGCTAAATCTGCAATGCTGATTTCAGTTCCTGTACCGATATTAAGATGGGTAAAATCTTGCTTATAAAGATTATCAAATTCAAGATTCATAACAAAGAGCGCTCCAAGGGCTAAGTCATCAACGTGGATGAATTCTCTTAAAGGTTTTCCAGTACCCCAAAGAGTGACTATTGGAATTTTTTGTGCGTTTAGGTTAATACCATGCACATTTAGTATATCAAGTAAATCTTCATTAGACCAATTTGGATTATAGGGCTTGTCTGACGATATTAAGTAAGTTTTAAGATTATGACGTATTGAGTTGTAATCACCATCTTCCAAACACTTAGCCAAGTAAATTTTTCTTATCATTGCTGGTAAGACATGAGATGTTTCCAGATTATTATTATCATTAGGACCATAAGTATTTGTAGGCATAATAGAGAAAAATTGTGAACCGTATTGGCGATAATAATTCTCACACATTTTTATACCGGCAATTTTTGCGATAGCATATGGTTCATTAGTTTGCTCCAAAGGACCTGTCAATAAATATTCTTCCTTAATCGGTTGGGGACAATCTCTAGGATAAATACATGATGATCCAATAAAAAGAAACTTTTTCACTCCAAATACATGTGCAAAGTGAATTAGATTATTCTGAATCATTAGGTTTTCATAAATAAACTGAGCCCTATAGGTATCATTAGCAAGTATTCCACCTACCTTTGCAGCAGCTGAAAAAACATATTCCGGTTTTTCTTTTTCAAAAAATGTTTCTACCTGAACCTGATTTCGTAAATCCAACTCTTTAGATGATTTACCAATAATATTATTATAACCCAGAGACTT
>CAZSHL010000078.1:4859-6495 GCA_964606585.1 uncultured Piscirickettsiaceae bacterium | reverse complement strand
TTAATAATAACCTTTATATATTAAGTGATGAAATTTATGCGCGTATGGTTTATTCTGATTCAGAAAAATTTTTTTCACCTTCAGAGTTTGATCATTGTAAAACTAATACAATTATAGTTAATGGTTTTTCAAAGGCATATGCAATGACTGGATGGAGGTTAGGTGTTCTAACTGCGCCAAGTCATGTTGCAGAGAGGGTTGCATTGTTGCAAGAGACTCAACTTTCTTGTGTTTCTGGATTTATTCAAAGAGCTGGGATTGAAGCATTAAGTTATAGAAGTAGTGATTACGTAGAGAAAATGCTTGAAGAATATAAGCACAGAAGGGATGTAATGGTTGATGGGTTAAATAGTGTCACTGGGATTCATTGTTACAGGCCTCGTGGTGCTTTTTATGCATTTCCAAATATAACTAATACTGGATATAAAAGCAGAGATATGGCTTCTGCAATGCTAGAAAAGATTGGAATAGCAACTGCACCTGGTCCAGTTTTTGGACCGCAAGGAGAAGGCTACCTTCGTTTTTGTTATGTAAACTCAATTGAAAATATAGAAACAATGCTTGAGAGATTAAGTAAGTTTCTCTCAGCAGGGAAATAGACTTTTATGGGAGTTGCTTATGAAACTATCTGATTATGTTGCTAATTTTATATCAACAAAAACAAAGCATGCTTTTGTTGGTAATGGTGGTTCAGTTGTTCATATTTTAGATAGCTTAAATAAACATGATGACTTTAAGCTGGTTCCTTTTGTTAACGAACAGGGCGCATCTATAGCAGCTGAAGCATATTACAGAGTTACAAAGAAACCTGGGGTTGCGATTGCTACTAGCGGGCCTGGATTTGTTAATTTAATTCAGGGGATAGCCTGTGCTTATTATGACTCAATACCAGCCATATTTATTACTGGACAAGTTGTAACTGGAGACTTAAAACAAGGTAGAAAAGCAAGACAGGTTGGGTTCCAAGAAATGGAAGTTGTGAATTCTGTAACAGAATACACCAAATATGCTGTATGTTTAATAGAGCCAGATAAGGTTAGGTATGAGCTAGAGCGTTTATGGTGGGAGGCTGAAAATGGTAGACCTGGTCCAGTAGTTCTTGACCTCCCAGATGATATGGCGAGAGCTGAAATAGACCCAGAAAAATTAATAGGTTTTACGCCCTCAAATAGCGAGCCAAGTAAAATACTTACTATTTCAGATATACAAAGTATAAAAAAAGCCTTAAAAGGTTCTAAGCGCCCTTTAATTGTCGTGGGATCTGGAATTAAACTATCAAATCAGGAAAAACAAGCGATTAATTTTATTAAGAAGCTTAATATTCCTTTTGTTACAACCTGGTCTACAGTCGACATGTTTACAAGTAGTTTTGAGAAGTTAGTAGGAAGTTTTGGTGTATCTTCAAACCGCCCAGGTAATTTTGCAGTTCAAAGTTGTGACTTGCTTATTAGTCTTGGTTCAAGACTAGATACGCATATGACTGGTGCTAATGCGGCCAAATTTTCTACCAAATCCTTTAAAGTAATGGTTGATATTGATGAATCTGAAATTGATAAGGAAAATGGTCTTATTATTGATCTACCGATTAATATTGATTTAATAAACTTTTTTGATAAAGTTTTGGATGAAGATTTTG
>CAZSHL010000078.1:0-4759 GCA_964606585.1 uncultured Piscirickettsiaceae bacterium | reverse complement strand
CCGATTAATATTGATTTAATAAACTTTTTTGATAAAGTTTTGGATGAAGATTTTGTTGTAGGAGATATTTCTGAGTGGGAAAATAGAATCAGCCTATGGAAAGAAAAGTATCCAATCTGTCAAGCAGAATATTTTAATGCAAAAGATTATGTAGATCCTTATGTGTTTATGGATTCATTATCGAAACTGACAGTAAAGGATAGTGTCATAATACCTGATGCAGGTGGAAATCTTACTTGGACAATGCAGGGCTATGAGCCAAGAGTCAAGCAAACTATTTTTTCAGCATTTAACCATTCACCAATGGGTTATGCTTTCCCAGCATCAATAGGAGTTAAATTAGCTAAACCTGATTGTGAGGTAGTATGCATAACAGGAGATGGAGGTCTGAATATGAATCTTCAAGAGCTTGGAACTTTAGCGTTACGTAATTTACCAATTAAAATATTTATTCTTAACAATGAAGAATACGGAATTATTAAGCAAACTCAAACCACTTGGTTGGATTCTAATTATGTGTGTTCAGATATTGCTTCAGGAGTAGCATGTCCAGATTTTCTTAGAATTGCTCAGGCTTATGATATTAAAACTGAAAGTATTAGCGGTCATGAAAATCTAGATAATAAAATGCAAGATGTCTTGTTATATTCTGATGGACCAATTATTTGTAATGTTAAAATTAAAACAAATCAAGAAATATTGCCTAAACTTTCTTCAGGAAGAACGCTCGAGGATATGTACCCTCATCTATCCGAAAAAGAACTTAAAGAAAATATGTATTTTGACTAAATTAAATAAAATTGAGATATTTTCATACTGAGGCAATGTATTATTCACATGATTTTTCATAAAAAAAATATAGATAAACCTAATGCTTAAAGGTATTTCCCTTGAATTTGCAAGTGTTCCAGACCCAGTTCCATCTTCTAAGTGGGTCAATTCTTCTGAAAAAGAGAGGATTAATAATATTAATGCTGTAATTCAGAACTTTCCAGGACATGAGCAGATAGAGATAAAAAGCGCTCTCAACAATGGCCAAGTTTCTTTGGAATTAAATGTTGTTATGGCAGCTAATGAAAGAGGTTCTTTCCTGCTAGATTTTGAAGAATGGATAAAAAAAATGGTAGATACTGGTATCAGTATATGGCATGTACCAATTGGTGATAAAAATTCTCTTAGAAATTTACGAGGAATTGAAGTTGCTATAAATGAGGATTTGTAATGAGTAAATCTGTAATGACTAATGATGGTGAATTAATACTTGATTCTGATAAATTATCCTATCATATTGATCGTGTTAATGCTTGGGAAGCTGGAGAAAGAATCGCCCCAGTATCTGTTGATATGGCTTTAACTAGAGCATGTGGCTCAATGTGCTCTTTTTGTTATGCAATGATGCAAGAGCCGCAAAAGAGGCATGGTATTAAAGTAGATCATAGTCTTAATTTATTAGATGATTTTGCAGAGGTAGGTGTCAAGGCAGTTTCTTTAGTTTCTGATGGTGAAAGTACCTTATCTAAAGCATATGTTCCTTTTATTGAGCATGCAGCAAATCTTGGTATCAACATAGGTAATGCAACGAATGGCTGGGCATTTGGTCCTGAGAAAAGTGAGCGGGTTCTTCCACATATGAGCTGGATAAGATTTACTGTTGCAGCTGGAACTCCAGAGGGTTATGCAAGGATTATGTATAAAGGCCCTGAACATACAGAAGTATTTGACAAGGCCATGGAAAATATTAGTCATGCTGTTGCATATAAGAAAAAACATAATCTTTCTGTCACTATTGGAATTCAAATGGTCTTAATGCCTGAATTTGCAGATGAAATTATTCCTTTCGCTCTGTTGGGATTAGATTTAGGAGTTGATTATGCTGTAATTAAACATTGTTCTGATGATGAAACTCAATCCTTAGGTGTTGACTATAGCCAATATGAATCAATGTATGGATTGTTAGAAAAAGCAGAAGCTATGAGTACCTCTGAAACAAAGGTTATCGTTAAATGGGATAAAATAAATGATAAGGGGCAACATTCTTATAGTAGATTTTATGGCCCAGCCTTTTTATTACAAATTAGTGGTAGTGGATTAGTAGCTCCATCTGGAATGTTTTTTAATGCACGTCACTCGAAACTTCATATTGGAGATTTTACGACTGAGCGCTTTATTGACATGTTTAATTCTGATAGATATTGGAGGGCGATGAATTATATTGCATCTCCTGCTTTTGATGCAAAAACGCATATGGGCGCCTTATCAATTCAGCACTATGTAAGTACAGCTTTAGATAATCATGTTAAGGGTATTAAAAAGATTATCCCACCTACTTCTAGCGAAGAACCATTGCATGTCAATTTTTTATAAAATACTAAAATAAGAATGCATGATTCGTCTATGAAGATAGGTAGAAATCAATGCGAAACCCCATAATAAAAAAATGCTGGTTGTTTATCTGGCTTCAAGCCCAAATCCTGACGATTATTGGCTAAGTTTGTCTATGGCTGATTACATTATAGATAATAGAAAATTTTATTAAGAAGGAGAATGTATGTTAAGTGGTAAGTCTATTTTAATTACTGGCGGAACAGGGTCTTTTGGAAATACTTTTGTACATATGACTTTGAAAAAATTCAACCCTTCAAGACTTGTAATTTATTCAAGAGACGAAATGAAGCAGTGGAATATGGCGAAAAAATTTGAGAATGATGATAGAGTAAGATTTTTTATAGGAGATATTAGAGATAAAGATAGATTAATGAGAGCGCTGGATGGTATTGACTACGTTGTACATGCCGCAGCTACAAAAATTGTCCCTACTGCTGAATACAATCCGTTCGAGTGTGTAAAGACTAATATTAATGGTGCAATGAATCTTATTGATGCTTGTATAGATAAAAAAGTTAAGCGCATAGTTGCACTTTCAACTGACAAAGCTAGCAATCCAGTTAACTTATATGGTGCAACAAAACTAGCATCTGATAAATTATTTGTCTCCGGGAGTTCTTATGCTGGAGGCTACAACACTAGATTTTCTGTTGTTAGATATGGAAATGTTATGGGTTCAAGAGGTTCTGTTATACCGTTTTTTTTGTCAAATGTAAAAAACAATAAACCTCTGCCAATTACTGACAATAGAATGACAAGGTTTATGATCACACTTGAGGAGGCGGTAAAGATTGTTTGGCATGCATTTGAAGACATGAAGGGTGGAGAGATTTATGTAAAAAAAATACCATCTATGAAGGTTGTTGATATTGCCACTTCTGTTTCAAGTGATGCCAAACAATACGAGATTGGTATTAGGCCTGGAGAGAAGTTGCATGAACAAATGATTGGGACTGAAGATTCAGATCATACGTATGAATATGATGATTATTATAAAATTTTACCGTCTATTAATAACTGGAGTAAAGATCCTGATAGGATTGGCAATGGTGAAAAAGTTAAGAGCGGGTTTGTTTATAGTTCTGACAACAATACTGACTGGATGAAAATTGAAACACTGAGAAACTGGATTGATGAAAATAGTGAAAAAATTGGCGACATATAAGGATGCAATATAATGTAAATGATTGTTATAAACTTAACAAATTAAAATTATTGTTTTGAAAAATATATATGATATGTCGTATATCAGAGAGCATGGAATTCATGTTTTAGATAATGGATATTTTTGGCCAGTAAGTGAGAATGATTTTCATGATTTTTCAAAATATATATTTAAAGAATACCAAGATTTACTCTTATCAAGTAATGATGACAAGTTAATAAGTATAGGCCTGGTAGAGACTTCATTTATAAACCTTTTAGTACAGATTTTTCATTGTAATTATGTAAAAAATTATGCCAAGATTAACAACTATGAATTAACCACTCCTGACTTTAAGGAATACTTGTACCCAAATTGGAAAGAAATTGGAGAGCAGTATAAAAATGATACATTTCCCTATAGTAGATCGGTTCGCATAATTAGATCTCTTGTAAAGTATTTTGTTTTTAATAGAAAAAAAAACTGCATATTGAATATTTTTTCAAGAAAAGGTAAATGTATATCAATCGGAAGTTCAAGTAAATTAAAAGAAAAGTTTGTTTACAAAAATAATTTATGCTGCTCCTATTATGATTTTCCGGATTTGTTTTGCAATGATCTGAAGTCGGACAATAATATAAAGTTGGTTGATAAGTTTGAAACAGAAGTAATAGACAAACTATTCGATAAGGTAATTGCAACAAATAGTAACTTTTCTCTTAATTTTGATTTTAACGAAGCAAAATCATCATGGATTAGTAGATTTAAAGATGCTGCCGGTTTGTATGATTCAGTTAAAGTGCCAAAAAATTGTAAAATGTCGGTTATTACAGAATCTGCAAAACCATACCATAAGATCATTATTAGTTCTATGCAAAACCAAGGTGTTAATGTTTATTGTTTTCATCATGGAAACGATTCAGCATTAATTATTCAGGATATACTGCATTTTCATAACGTTTCTCATTGTCAAAACTTTGTCACACCTTCTAAAAACATCTCAAAAACATACAGTAAATCTTACAAACATATAAGGATGGACCAATTTTTAAAAACAAAATATATTTCAGTTGAAAGCAAAAATAAAACAAATATACTCCAAAATCCTTTGTGTAAATTAGAACACAAAACTGTAATGATTATGGGCTATCCGTACAATTCATCACGTTACACTGATGAAAGAGGAATGTTTTTTTTATCAAAAGTTGACTTAGAAAGAAGGTTAATTCA
>CAZSHL010000077.1:0-6495 GCA_964606585.1 uncultured Piscirickettsiaceae bacterium | reverse complement strand
AGGTGTTGACTGGATAACCAAAACCCCTCAACATTCTTTCGGTATGGTCCCTTGTAGTAGTGTTTTCAATTATGCAGGTTTGTCCTTCAGCATATAAACCTGCTAAAAGGAGGCATGATTTTATTTGTGCAGATGCTACAGGTAATTCATACGTAATAGATTTCAAAAGTTGATTTCCTGAAATAGTCAGTGGTGGTTTAGAATGAAGTCCCTGAATTTTTGCACCCATTTGGATTAAGGGATCAATAACCCTGCCCATTGGTCTTAGGGATAGTGACTCGTCACCACAAAGTTTAGAATCAAAACTTTGAGCGCTTAACAAGCCCGCCATCAATCGTATCGAGGTTCCGGAATTTCCCAAATCAAGAGGTTTATCGGGGGCCATCAATCCATACATTCCAACACCTTGAATTCTAACATTTGAACCTGAATGTTCAATATTGACGCCCATTTGTTTAAATGATCTCAATGTAGCAAGACTATCTTCGCCTTCTAAAAAACCCTTTATATTAGAAACACCATTTGCAATTGAACTCATCATAATGGAGCGATGAGAAATAGATTTATCACCAGGGACAGAAACAATTCCTTTTAATGAATGGCTTGGCGTTGCAACAAATTTGCTCATCTATAAAACCTCAATCAATCCATGAATCGCGAGTTTTTTTAGAGCTAAGAAAAATTGACTCTAATAGATTTAGATCATCTTTTTTTATGGCCTCTGAAAGCTCATCTAATGATTTTTGGTATCCCTTAATATGGTTAATAATCTGTTCTTTATTGTTTATACAAATATCTCTCCACATAATTGCATCACCTGAAGCAATCCTAGAAAAATCTTTAAAGCCACCGGCTGCATAAATAGAGGCATTTGGATTTTGAGTAATTAAATAATTCATCAATGAAAAAGCAAGCATATGAGGCAAATGTGAAGTCATACCGAGTAATTCGTCATGAGATTCAGCGGTCATAAAGTCAACCTCAGAGCCAACTTGTTCCCACATATTTTGTACTTGATTTATGCTTTCATAATTGCTTTTTTCAACAGGAGTTATAATTACCTTCTTGTTTACAAATAGCTCAACATCACATGCTTCAAAACCACTTCTCTCTTTACCTGCAATTGGGTGAGCAGGAATAAAATTACTCGGCAATTGGCCAAAAACTTTTTCTGCAGCTTTAATAACACTTTTTTTCGTACTTCCTACATCAGTTATTAATACATCATCTTTGATATATGGTTTAATGTTTTTGAGTATTTCCTCATAACTACCTACAGGTGTTGCTATGATAACCATATTGGAATTTTCGATGGCTTCTTTAGGATTGGTAAAGTACTCATCAATAATTTTAAGTTGTTTCGCCTTTATAAGTCTGTCAGAGTTTCTACCGTATCCGCATACCAATTTTGCTTGATCAGAATTTTTTATTGCCTTAGCTAAAGATGAGCCAATTAAGCCGATACCAATAATGCATACTTTTTCCATCATAAAATTTTTCTCAAAGATTCAATTAAATAGTTATTTTCTTTTTCAGTGCCGACAGAAATTCTTAGAAAATTTGGCATTTCAACAGGCCTAACGATAACTCCTTCCAGTAATAGTTTTTCATAGATTTCTAGTGCATCATCAAACTTGACAGCAATAAAGTTTGCATAAGACTTAATATAGTTCAAATTTAAACTCTTAAAGCCCTCTTCTAGTTGTATTAGACCCTTAGTATTAGCAAGAACAGACTTATGTAAATATTCAGTATCCCCTAAAGCTGTGATAGCGGCAACTTGTGCACTATGATTGACATTAAAAGGCTCTCTGATTCGGTTGATATAATTCGTAATATCTGTTCCGCTTAATGAGTAACCTACTCTAAGACCAGCTAAACCATAAGCTTTCGAGAAGGTACGCGTTAATATAAGATTGTTAAAAGCATTCAGCCACTCAATAGTCTGGTCTTTGATATCTAGATATTCCAAGTAAGCTTGGTCAAGCACAACTGGAATGTAACTTGGTACTTTAGATAAAAAGTTATATATGTCATTATCACTTAGCAAGGTTCCAGTAGGGTTGTTTGGGTTAGCAATAAAAATCAGCTTTGTTTTTCTACCAATCATTTCCAACATGGCATCAAGATTATGACCAAAGTTCTGAGCTGGAGCAACTCTTGCTGTCGCACCCAGTGCTTGAGTTACAAGTGGGTAAACTACAAATGCATACTCAGAAAATATTACTTCATCTGTTTTATTACATACAAAAACTCTTGCAATAAGTTCCAATAACTCGTTGGAACCATTACCGATCGTAATAGTATCAATTTCAACCCCTAGGTGCTTACTTAGTTTACTTTTTAATTCATATGCATTACCATCAGGATAGCGATGAATTTCATCTAATGACTGACTGATTGCTTTCCTGACTTTATTGCTTACGCCCAAAGGGTTTTCATTGGAAGCAAGCTTAACTACATACTGTAGACCTAACTCGCGTTTGAGTTCATCAATTGGCATTCCTCCTTGGTATGGATTTAAGCCAAGAATCGATTCACAGACATTCATAAAATTGCGACTGGGTATGATCCAAGTATATTAAGTTTGGAAACGCTCTTTTCTACTTCTGCAAGGGCTATTTTAATTTCTTTGTTTTCTTGATGACCTTCTATATCGACAAAAAATAAATATTCCCATTTGACACCAGGCATGGGGTGTCTTGCGAGTTGAAGCATATTGATTTGATGATTCTTAAATGGCTCTAACAACTCAAATAAGGCTCCAGGTTCATGCCTAGTAACTACGAGCAGTGAAGTTTTATCTTTATCTCCGGGTGGCACACTATCTTTGCCTATCGCAACAAAGCGCGTTACATTTCCTGCTTTATCTTCAATATTCTTTGCAACACGTTGTAATCCATAAAGGCTAAGTGCAGTTTCAGAGGCGATAGCAGCAGCGTTAGGTTCATCCTTAATCATGCGTGCGGCAAGCGCATTTGAAGCTACAGAACGAAGTTCAGTTCTTGGATGATGGTTAGATAACCAACGACGACATTGGTCAAGCGCTTGCTGATGTGCATATATGACTTTAATGTCTTTTGATTGATCTTGCATCATAAGTTGATGGGAAACGGCTATTTCAACTTCACCACAAATATTTAAATCGTGAGTATAGAGCATATCGAGCGTAGCACCTATAACACCATTAGATGAGTTTTCAATTGGTACAATTCCGTATTGCGCGTTTTCGGTCTCTACCTGATGAAAAATTTCATCAATATTTCCACAATCAAGTGTGTTTACTCCATGTCCAAAGTGCTTGAGTGCAGCTTCTTGAGTGAATGTTCCTTCTGGACCTAGAAAGGCAATCTTTAGTGGTTGTTCAAGTGCTAAACAGGCAGACATGATTTCTCTAAAAATTAATGCAATATCTTTATCTTTGAGTAAGCTTTTATTTCTCTTAATTACGCGATTAAGAATTTGAGCCTCCCTTTCTGGACGATAAAATGCGCTTTGAGTGTTCGACTGTTTCTTTACTTTCGCTACCTCTTTAGCAAGTTCTGCGCGCGAAGCAATTAGCAACTGAATTTTTTGGTCCAAGTCGTCGATTTCTAACCTAAGTTTTTCGAGTTTATTTTCTTTCATTTCAAATATAAATTTTATTAGATTTATAAAGTAAATGGACAATCATTGAGATAGTAAATAGTCTCAACCCGATGATTTCTCAAAATCATGCATAAAAGACACCAAAGCTTCGACTCCTTCAATATTCATTGCATTATATATACTTGCCCTTATACCACCAACTGATCTATGGCCCTTAAGAGCTAAAAGGTTTTCATTTTGTGCTTCCTGAAAAAACAGTTTGTCGAGTTCAGGATTGGGTGTAAAGAAAGGAACATTCATTCTTGAGCGAAATTTTAAAGCTACATTGTTTGAATAAAAATCACTTCTATCGATAGCATTGTATAGTAACTGCGATTTTTCCTCATTTTGTCTTCCAATGAATTGAACACCGCCAAGATCTTTTAACCATTCAAATACAATAGCTGCTGTATACCATGCAAAAGTTGATGGAGTGTTATACATGGAATCTGAATTAACTTGGGTAGAATAATCAAATAAGATAGGCTGTCTATCAAAAACGTTTCCTAGTAAGTCATCCCTTATAATAACGACGGTTAAGCCTGAAATACCAATATTTTTTTGTGCCCCAGCATATATTAGTCCAAACTTTGAGACATCAATCGGTGTTGATAAAATTGAAGACGACATATCTGCTACAATCGGCATATCAACTTCAGGAACAAAGTCAAATTCAACTCCAGCTATAGTTTCGTTTGGAGTGTAATGTAAGTAAGCACCATCAGAATTTATATTCCAAGAAGAAAAATCTTCAATATCAGTAAAGCCATTATCTGTGCTATCGGTGCAAATATTTACATTACAGTACCTAGAGCCTTCATTGATTGCTTTTTTAGACCAGTGACCGGTATTACAATAGTTGGCAACATTTCTTCCTCTTAGTAGGTTGATTGGAACCATTGAGAATTGTTGCGAAGCACCACCCTGTAAAAACAATACTTTGTAGTTGTTAGGGATATTCATGAGATCTCTCAAATCCTGCTCAGATTTATCTGCGAGTTCCATAAAATCTTTCCCTCTATGTGAAATTTCCATAACAGATGCACGAGCATCTCTAAATTTAGGGAGGTCGCTTATTAATCTTTCTAAAACAGCTTTTGGCAATGCGGCTGGTCCAGCGCTGAAGTTATATACTTCTGTCATCATACATTCCATTATTGACAAAAACGTGCTATTTTACCTAATACTGTCAATTGACTTAAGGATATAGCACTTTTGTTCGAAACATATATTTGTATCTTTCCCTTAACATTTAAGTGCATATATAATTCATAAATCATTGAAAATAGAATCTTGAAAATAAAAAAAAGCAAAGTCATGGAAAATTCACATAAAAATCGCATGCAGCGAAAAAAGGAATATATAGATTCGCGAATAGATGCTGCAAATATTGATAAAGGAATTATCGTTCTGCTGACAGGAAATGGTAAAGGTAAATCATCTTCCGCTATGGGTATGATATGCAGGTCATTGGCATATGATATGAAAGTTGGGATTATTCGATTTCTAAAAGGCAAACAAGTTACCGGCGAAGATATTTTTTTGAAAAACCTAGATGGAGTCAGTATTTTTCTCATGAAAGCAGGCTTTACATGGGAAACTCAAAGCAAAGAGTATGATAAAGAGAAAGCGCTTGAAGCATGGTTAGAGGCCGAAAAACATTTAAGCGACCCTGGAATTGACCTTGTTGTGCTTGACGAACTAACATACATGGTTAGCTATAACTATCTTGACGAAAATGTAATTTTAGATGCTCTTTCAAAACGACCAAAAAATCAGCATGTAATCATTACCGGAAGAGCGGCAAGTAAGAATCTAATTGAAATTTCCGATACAGTAAGCGAAGTAAAAAATATAAAACATGCGTTTAATGATAATATAATGGCTCAAAAAGGAATAGATCTATAATAATTAATTATTTTCAAGTAAATATTTTATGGCTTGATTGAGATACTCAACAGTAATTACCATTAACCCTTTAACTGGCTTTTTGGGAGCATTAGCTTTTGGGATAATTGCAATATTAAAACCTTGTTTTTGAGCTTCATACAATCGCTCGGAAGCGTTATATACAGGTCTAACTTCTCCAGTTAAACCGACCTCACCAAATGCAATCCATTTGCTTGGGATAACCTTATTTTTGAGGCTCGATACGATGGCTAGTATGACTACTAAGTCAGATGCCGTTTCGTTTACCTTAATTCCTCCCACAACATTCACAAAAACATCCTGATCAAATGTTGCTACACCACCATGTTTATGGAGTATTGCTAGCTGAAGAGATAGTCTATTTTGGTCTAAACCTACACTAACCCTTTTTACCGGACCGTTTGATTGATCTACAAGTGCTTGAATTTCGATTAACAATGGTCTGGTTGCTTCACGAGTAACCATGACCATAGATCCAGGAGATGGGTTGTTCTGGTTAGAAAGAAAGATTGCTGAGGGATTGCTAACTTGTTTCAGACCCTTTTCAGTCATAGCAAATACACTAATTTCATTGACTGCGCCGAAGCGATTTTTAACCGCCCTGATGACTCTATATCGACCTCCAGGATCACCCTCAAAATATAATACGGCGTCAACCATGTGTTCCAAGATCCTTGGTCCAGCAATTGCTCCACCCTTTGTCACGTGACCAATCATAAGTAAGATAGTGTTAGTTTGCTTGGCATAATGAGTTAATTGTGCAGCACAATCTCTAACCTGAGTAACTGAACCAGGCGCAGAATTTGACTGATCCGTAACCAGAGTTTGGATGGAGTCAATTACAATAATCTTCGGTTCTGTCTCATGTGAGAGTTTTAATATTTTCTCTAGATAGGTTTCGCTTACAAACAAAATATCTTCCTTAATTTGAAGTCGAAT
>CAZSHL010000076.1:0-6596 GCA_964606585.1 uncultured Piscirickettsiaceae bacterium | reverse complement strand
GCCTTTCATCAATAAGTAGAACAATTAACTCGCATTCGGGATGATTAACAGCAATTGATGCTGCAATATTTTGCATAATCATAGTTTTTCCTGCTTTAGGAGGAGCTACAAGCAGACCTCTTTGTCCTTTACCAAAAGGTGCTACAAGATCAATAACTCTCGCAGTTATATCTTCAGTTCCGCCATTACCTAACTCTAGCGCAAGCCTAGAGTCAGGGTGAAGTGGAGTTAGTGAAGAAAACGGCACACGACTTCTTATATTTTCGGGTGCATCTTCATTAACTTCTAAAACTTTGACAAGGGCAAAATACTTTTCGCCTTTTTTTGGTGCACGAATCTTTCCTGTAACCAAATCTCCAGTTGATAAGTTAAAACGTCTAATTTGATTAGGAGAAACATAAATATCATCAGGTCCAGAAACATAAGAATCATTTGAAGAGCGCAAGAAGCCATAACCCTCCTGCAAAATATCTAATACACCATCTCCTAAAACCTCTTCATCATTTTCAGCTTTATGTTTGAGGATTGCAAAGATAAGTGTTTGTTTTTTTGCTCGTGAAATATTTTCAATTCCAAGGCTTTGTGCTAATTCTAAGA
Source organism: uncultured Piscirickettsiaceae bacterium (assembly GCA_964606585.1). Classification (GTDB taxonomy): domain Bacteria; phylum Pseudomonadota; class Gammaproteobacteria; order PS1; family Pseudothioglobaceae; genus Pseudothioglobus. The sequence continues at coordinate 5,999 of CAZSHL010000076.1, read as the reverse complement.
GTTCGCCAGGTGATTGGCTTTTTAGTTCTGAAATTTTCATATAATTAATTTGTTTGTGTCTAATATATTTTTTGAAGATGAGAGTTATATATCATAAAAAAAACTTTATATAACCAATTGATTGATATATTTTTATTTAAATTTATTCCGTACTGTTTATAAATTTGAATCTAAAAAGGCGCTCAGATCAGCTTTCGATAGAGCACCAACCTTTGTTGCTTCAACTATACCATTTTTAAATAATAGCATTGTGGGGATACCTCTAATTCCATATTTTGGAGGGGTTTGTATATTTTCATCTACATTAACTTTTGCAATAGTGATTTGGCCATCATATTCATTTGCAATTTCATCAAGTATTGGAGCTAGTGCTTTGCATGGACCACACCACTCTGCCCAAAAATCAACAAGTACCGGTTGAGATGAATTTACAACATCGGTTTCGAATGATGTATCACTGACTATCTTTATTTTGTCACTCATTAAAAAGGGATTTAAAGCAGAATTGGTATTACCTAGCGATATTATAACACTTATTTCTAAAAAAACTATATATTTCTCTATGATTGACTTTCTATATAATTTATCGCCATTTTGAGTCTTGAAAGTGTTCTATCTTTGCCAACTAATTCAGCACATTTATCTATACTTCCCGATTTGCCATCACCGCTAAGAGCAAGTCTAAAAGGTTGTCCTACTTTGCCAAAGCCAATGTTTTGTTTTTTACATATTTCATTTATAACACTGCGAATTTTATCTGCAGTCCACAAATCAACTATGTTTAATTTGCCTACTAGATCTTCTAATATTGGTTTAGATTCTTCTTTAAAAAGTCTTTTAGCAAGTTCAGAATCGAACGAGTCAAAATCTTTGTAGAACATGATGCAGCCTTGAGCCATCTCCACCAATGTTTTTGAGCGATCTCTTAGATTTTCAATAACATATTTAAGATTTGGACCATCAAGTGAATTTATTGACAGACTTTCAAGGTGATATTGAAGTAGACTTACAATTTCACTAATTTCTACTGACTGTATATAGTTTTGATTTAACCAAAGCAACTTGTCGTAATCAAAACTTGCGGGGGCTTTATTTATATTATTTAAATCAAACAGATCAATCATTTCTTCAATAGAAAACAATTCCTGGTTTCCATGGGACCAGCCTAAACGTACAATATAGTTTAGAAGTGCCTTGGGCAAAATACCTTCATCTCTGTATGACAAAATATTAATAGCACCGTGTCTTTTTGACAATCGAGCTCCATCATTACCAAGTATCATCGGAACATGAGCAAATCTTGGTAACTTCCATCCTAAAGCGTTATATATATTGATTTGTTTTGGTGTGTTATTTATATGGTCATCTCCACGAACGACGCAATCTATACCCATATCATGGTCGTCAACAACAACGGTCAAATTGTATGTTGGAGAACCATCACTCCTTGCTATGATTAAGTCATCTAATTCACTATTAGAAAAAACAAACTCACCTCTAACATAATCCTCAAATGAGACTTGTCCCTCATTAGGATTTAAAAAACGTACGACACCTTGATCGAGTTCTCTCTCTCGGCAATATCCATCATATTTGGGCTTTTCTCCTTTCTTTCTCAAATCCTGTCTAAGACTATCAAGTCGTTCTTTAGAGCAGTCACAATAGTAAGCCTTACCAGTACTAATAAGTGTTGAAATTACACTTTTATATCGTTCAATCCTTTCACTTTGAAATATAGGACCTTCTTCATAATCTAAGCCAAGCCAATCCATACCTTGCAAAATATCTTCAACGAATTTTTTTGAAGAACGATCAATGTCTGTATCTTCAATTCGAAGCACAAATTCACCTTGATTTTTTTTCACCCACAGCCAAGCAAAAAGTGCTGTTCTAGCACCACCAATGTGTAAATGTCCTGTCGGCGAAGGGGCAAATCTTGATTTCATTATTCTTACAACATTTATGTAGCATCTGGTTATTAATGACTACTATTTATACTACTTTATTGATGACATATTGCAATTAATCATAAATACTTTAATTAGCAAAATATCAATTCAAATGAAGTATTAATTTTACACTGATATAATGAATCACCATCATGCAAATATGCTAGTTATTTAATGGAATTTTCGCAACAAAGTGCAAGTCAAAATAGCATTGTTTCGATTGAAGATTCAGAAGTAGTTCTTTCTCATGCTTCACTCAGAGCGCCCTGCTATGTTTCTGCCAAACGATATAAAGAAGTATCATTACCTTCACTTGAATTTTTAAATAAAGAAACATTATTTACATTATTGAATAATCAATTTGTTGATATATTAATTATTGGAACTGGGAAATCTACAAAATTTCTTTCGCCAAAGCAACAAGTTGAGTTTTCTCAAATGGGTTTAGCGGTTGAATGCATGAACAACTTTTCAGCCTGTAGTAGTTTCAACCTTCTTCTTAATGATGCTAGATCTGTTGGCTTACTTATCTTATGATATCTCAAATTATTAAATATACAAAAGCTTTTTATAGATATTTTAAAATTGATATACCATTACTATTGTTAATTACTATTCTCGCAGCCTTCGGCTTACTAATTCTCTATAGTAGTTCTGGTGAATCTATAGATGTAGTCTATCGTCAACTAACTCGTTTAGGTATAGCAACTGCAGTCATGATTGTTGTATCACAAATACCACCACTCTACCTAAATAGAGCAGCACCAGCATTGATTATATTCGGGATTTCCTTGCTCATATTTGTTTTACTCTTTGGAAGTGCCGGAGGAGGAGCGCAGAGATGGTTAAATTTAGGTTTTATAAAGTTTCAACCATCTGAAATGATGAAAATTATTGTGCCTATTTCAATTGCATCTATCTTAAGTGAAAAAACACTTCCACCAAGAGCGATGCTAACTATTATTTCACTTGCAGTAATTATTTTAGTTGTTGCATTAATTGCAATGCAACCGGACCTAGGTACGTCTCTTTTAATTGGCGCTTCTGGAATCTATGTGTTGTTTTTTGCTGGAGTAAAAATCCAATTACTAAAGAATGCCTGGTTTAACTTAATTCTTATATTTGGAATATTAAGTAGTATTCTTTATGTTGCTTGGAATTATTTTCTTATGCCCTATCAACAGAAAAGAATTTTAACTTTATTCAACCCAGAGTCTGACCCATTAGGGTCAGGTTATCATATCATGCAGTCAAAAATTGCAATAGGCTCTGGCGGATTAATTGGCAAAGGACTAAATGAAGGCTCTCAATCTCAATTGGATTTTGTACCCGAATCTTCAACTGACTTTATATTTTCAGTTTTAGCTGAAGAGACAGGCTTTATTGGTGTTTTTTTCTTGTTATTGCTCTACCTATTAATAATTTATCGCTGTATGAGCCTTTCCATGCTCTGTGAAGATAATTTTTCTAGACTTTTAGGCGCGAGTCTGACCTTTATCTTTTTTACTTATGTATTTGTAAATATTGCAATGGTATCAGGACTTTTGCCTGTAGTAGGAATCCCCTTGCCACTTATAAGTTATGGCGGATCTTCGTTAATCACTTTAATGACAAGTTTAGGAATTATTATGTCAATTTATAAACATAAAACTCCTCGCTATATAAATTAATATAAATATATTTTTTTAAGGGTTTATTAATTAATGTTTTAGATACTTGAATTAATCGAACTTTTAACTTCAAAAACTTCTTTCAGACTTTATATAATCTTTACTAGAATTCTAGATATAATCTTTCTATTCGATTAATTGTTATCTTTATTTCAAGTTATAAAGATCAATATAAACTCAACTTAATATATACAAAAAAGTTTATGAAAAAATTTTTACCTATAAAGACACTAAAACTTATAGCACTTATTATTTTGTGCCTAAATTCGAAAGCTGATGAACCTAGATTCTATATACCTGAGGCACCAGAGATTGGCGCCTCATCTTACATAGTAATTGATCACCACTCTAGACAAATCATAGCGTCAAAAAAAGAAAATGAAAGAAGAGCACCTGCAAGTCTAACAAAGCTGATGACATCATATGTAGTTTTTCAGCGAATTAAGGAAGAATTTATCAGTCTTGATGACGAGGTAAAAATCAGCGAAAAAGCCTGGCAAACTGGGGGATCAAAAAGCTTTATCGAAGTTGGCAAAAGCATTTCACTTGAAATACTTCTTAAAGGCATGATTATTCAATCTGGTAACGATGCTTCTGTTGCTCTAGCAGAGCATGTTGCTGGCTCTGAAGGAACTTTTGTTCTATTTATGAATGATTACGCTCAGCAACTTGGCATGTTAAATAGTCGTTTTGAAAACTCTTCAGGATTACCACATGAAGATCAATATACTACCGCAAAAGATATTGCACTTCTATCGTCTGCAATGATTCGAGAATTTCCTGAGTTTTACAAATGGTATAGCGAAAAAGAATTTACTTACAACAATATTAAGCAATCCAATCGCAATAAACTTCTATGGAAAGATAGTACCGTTGACGGACTTAAGACTGGCTGGACTCAGAAAGCTGGTTATTGTTTAGTGGTAAGTGCAAATAGAGTTGGAATGAGACTTATTTCTGTTGTTCTTGGCTCCGAAAGCACATCAGTACGTGAGTCTGAAACTGAAAAGCTATTGGATTATGGTTTTCGTTTCTTTGAAACTCAATCAATAGATGATGTTTCACAAGAAGTGCCAGTATATAAATCTGAAAAAAATAATATCAAAATTGGCGTCAAAAATTCGTCTTATCTGACATTGCCTCGAAATCAATTCAAATATCTTACCCAAACATTAAACCTGAATGAAACACTAATAGCTCCAATAACTCCGGGTGATATCGTTGGCGAAATCGTTTTGAGCTTCAGTGGAAAAGATTTAGCAAGTTTTCCTTTAATCGCCCTTGAAGAAGCGCCTGAAGCAGGATTCTTTGCCAAAATGATTGATACTATAAAATTGTTATTCTAAATAACAATGGTTTACCTGAACGGCAAATTCATTCCAAAGGATGAAGCATTTATTTCTGTTATGGATAGAGGTTTTCTATTTGGCGATGGAGTTTATGAAGTCTTTCCTGTCTACGGCGAGGTCATTGTAGGAGAAAGACACCATCTGAAGCGCCTTCAAGATGGACTAGATGCTATCAATATAACTAATCCTTACAATATCGAAAAATGGAGTTCTTTAATTAAAGAATTAATTTCTTATCATAATGAACATCAAAATCAATCAATATATCTACAAGTCAGTAGAGGTTGTGATAGTGATAGAAGTCATACTCATGGTAAATTAGTTCCTACAATTTATATGCAATCAAGCCCTTTTAAAGGCAAAACAAAGGATGAACTTTTAATGGGCGCTTCTGCAATTACTCGTGATGACATTCGTTGGAATCAATGCAACACAAAAACTACCTCATTACTCGCTAACATAATGTATGCCCAGGATGCTCAAAATAATCAAGTTGAAGAAACTATTCTTTGTCGAAACGGCATAATTACAGAGTGTTCAAGTTCAAATCTATTTATTGTCAAGGATGAGAAAATATATACCCACCCGGAAGGGTCAAGTATATTACCTGGAATTACTAGAAGAATTGTCCTTGAATGTGCCAAATTTTGCAATATTTTGGTAACTGAAAAACCATTTGCCAAGAAAGATTTATTTGACGCTGATGAGGTTTGGATAACAAGCTCTACTAGAGAAATTATTCCACTTACTAAAGTCGATAATACTTTCATTAATGGAGGCAAGGTAGGGCCAATCTGGTCGCTCATCTATAATCAGTATCAAGAATACAAAAATCAATCAATTTAGTAAGTTATTTTCATTATTTGTCATTTATAAATATTTCTAAGAACCAAATCTAGTAAAATCAGTCATTGGTGTCGAGGGTATTCCGACAATGAATGGTTATGAACCCCGCCAGGCCTGGAAAGGAGCAACGGTAGTAATTTTTTTCTTGTGTTGGATTTTATTCTCGACACTACCCTAATTTGTAC
>CAZSHL010000075.1:0-6674 GCA_964606585.1 uncultured Piscirickettsiaceae bacterium | reverse complement strand
GCCTAGCCCCCTTCCAATCCATAAGTTTGGAGGCAAACTCACCAATAATCGAGTGGCAAACAATTTTTTTTATAAGACTATCTGATTTCCATGCATTGCAAATCTGGCGTGTTACATCATTTGGATCTCTACCGTATTTCCAGTTCCATTCATCTGGCTCTATACCCGTTTCGAATTTTCCATGAAACAGAGGTTCAATTCTTTCTCTTAATTCATCTAAACACTTCAAATCAATAAATTTATCTAGTATGAGAAATCCGTCTCGATTAAAATCTTGCACTAATTTTTCATTAAGAGATGCACTGATTATATTTTTTTGCACTCCTGACATCTTTATTATTTTTCTATAACTATAATTTAATTATTTAATTCATCATAGAGCATTAAAGCCGAAGTATCGCTATAAGTATGGCCTTTTTCAATTAGACTAACGTAGCGGTCATAAACTTCTTTAGTGAAGGGTAAGTTTGTTTTGTTATCTTTCGCTTGATCTATACAATAACCCAAGTCTTTAACCATCCACTTAATTGCAAAACCAAAATCAAACTCTCTTTGATGCATCGTATGTCCACGATTAACCATTTGCCATGATTGAGCTGCGCCACCAGATATGGCTGAAAGCAAACTTTCCATATCGATATTTTCGGCTTCAGCAAACAGTAATCCTTCTGATAACCCTTGTAAAAGTCCTGCAATACAAATTTGATTAACCATTTTTGCTAACTGACCATTACCCGATTCTCCCATATAGGTAATATTTTTTGAGTAAGACTCAATTAGTGGAAAATTACGCTCAAGTTCACTTTTATTCCCTCCTGCCATAACACTTAAAACTCCATTTATTGCTCCAGCTTCACCTCCACTTACTGGTGCGTCAATAAAGGTTATGTTTTTTAATTGAAGAGACTGGTGCAAATGTTTTGCTAACTTGAATGAAGTGGTAGTATGGTCTATAAAGACACTTCCTTCTTTAAGATGAGAGAACATTCCACCATCAGACAAAACAATTTCTAACATGTCTTCATCTCTACCGGTACAAGTGATGACCACATCTGCATCTGTAACTACCTGCTCTAGTGATGAGCAAATCTCACCAACATATTCCTTTCCCCACTTATTGGCTTTTTCTTTAGTACGGTTAAAGACTCTTAAATTTACCAGGCTAGACTTAGACAGATGACCTGCCATAGGATAGCCCATTGTCCCAAGACCAATGAATGCAACATTTCTTTTTTTGACCATAAAATTTCCCCTGAAAGTTATAAAGAAAAAATACTTTGTGAGATTATACGACATTTTTTGATTTGCCTGAAACCCCTTCTACTAAAGGATTCTTACAATCCAAAATTCATAAACATTGTTGCGAAAAACCCTATAGGATATGGAGTTGGGTTATAGTTAGTACATACTTTATTTTGTATTTGACAAAATCGTATAGGAATAGGGGTTGTAGAGGTTGAAAAAATACAGATTTATTATACGACTTTGTATTTTAGTTTAATTAACAGATACTATATTTTTGATAAAATAATTGGACCCAGTTAAAGAAAAAATATATTTTTCGCAAATTATTGATAAAAAATAGCAAAAAAATAGCTTTTTTATACAATATTTGTTTATTTTTTAAAAATTCATTAATATTTTTTTATATAATTTTAATATTTTTTATGAAAAAACCCAATTATTGGCAAGAATCAATAGATTTCTTACAAAAAAATGATAAAAAATTAGCAAAAATCATTAAAAAACATAGAGAATCTGTTCTAATTGGTAATGATAACTCTCTTGAAACTCTACTTCGTTCAGTAGTTGGCCAACAAATTTCAGTAAAAGCTGCTGCTAGTGTTTGGCAAAAAATTAATGTTTTAATAGGACAATTAAGTGCTGATAATGTTTTGTCTGTTAACAGAGAAAAATTAAAGTCTTGTGGACTTTCACATCAAAAAACTCAATATATTCTCAATATAGCCGAATACTTTAAATCACATCATATTGATGATGAGTTTTACTGGAAAGATCGTGATTTTTCAATTATTTATGATGAGTTGATTTTAATAAAAGGGGTTGGGCCTTGGACGGTTGAAATGTTTGGCATGTTCTATCTACTAGAAAAGGATATATTTCCAATAAATGATCTTGGTATTATAAAGGCAATTAATCAAATCTACTGTGTTGATGATGAAACCTTGAAAACAGAACAAATAATCACTATTTCAGATCGCTGGAAACCATATCGAACGGTTGCCTGCTGGTATTTGTGGCGTTCTATAGATAACGAGGCTGTTCTCTACTAAACTATGATAACCACAATTTTTATGTCCTTGATATGCCAACTCTATTCTGTTAGTATGAGACCAAAAATCATGGAGAAATTTATGGCGACATACGAATGTAACAACTGCGGTATGGCGGTCAATGCAACTTGCGCTCATTGTGACGCACCCCTAGTAGACGATATACTTGAGCTAGATGACGGAACAGAAGTTCAAATTTCCAAATGTCCTAATGACCATGGAAAAATAAAGTCACCATCATGTTGTGGACATGAAATGACTTGCACTACTTAATAGTATCTACTTTTTATTATTAAGTCTACTCGATTGCATCGACAATCAGATTGCCCATTTCATCAGTCCCAACTATCCGATCACCTGCCGCTGCTATATCTTTCGTTCTATAACCTTGGTCCAGAATAGCATTAACAGCAGCATTAATTTTGTCTGCTAGAGTTGCCTGATTGAGTGAATATCTTAGCATCATTGAAACAGATAATATAGTAGCTAATGGGTTAGCAATATCCTTGCCTGCAATATCAGGAGCAGAACCATGAATAGGCTCATACATACCATAATTATTTTTGTTTAGCGAGGCCGATGGAAGCATCCCAATCGAACCAGTGAGCATAGCGGCGCAGTCTGATAATATATCACCAAATAGGTTGCTAGTAACAATCACATCAAACTGTTTTGGTTCCCTAACGAGTTGCATTGCGGCATTATCAACTAACATATGAGAAAGCTCAACATCAGGGTAATCCTGAGAAACCTCTTCCATAACCTCTCTCCATAGTTCGCACACTTCCAAAACATTGGCCTTATCTATAGAGCAAACACGCTTATTTCTTTTTTGTGCAATTTGAAAAGCAGAATGGCCAATACGAGCTATTTCTGATTCAGAATAGGTGGCAGAATTTAACCCAAAACGCTCTCCATTTTTACTACTAATTCCTCGTGGTTGGCCGAAATAAATACCACTAACTAGCTCTCTAACAATTATCAAATCTAGACCAGAAACAATTTCATTTTTTAGAGTTGAAGCATTTGCTAGTTGTGGATAAAGAATCGCAGGCCTTAAATTAGAAAACAAATCTAATTCTGCACGAATACCTAGTAGGCCTCGTTCTGGACGTAGCTCTCTTTCGAGAGACTCCCATTGTGGTCCTCCAACAGCACCTAACAAAATAGAATCGCACTCTTTAGCTGCTACTATCGTTTCCTCAGGTAGTGGTGAACCTGTCTCATCATAAGCACTTCCACCAATCCAACCTTCAACGAGATTCATACCCATACCATGATTGGCATTTAACAAGTCAATGACTTTGACTGCTTGAGCAACTATTTCTGTTCCTATGCCATCACCTGGCAGAATTAATACGTTTGACATCTCCAATTACAAGCTTAATGCAAAAATTGATAATTTTACTCTGTCCGACACATTATCGCATTTGAATATTAATGAAGATTTACTATTATTCTACTTCTATCATTTCGAAATCTTCCTTGCTGGAACCACAGACTGGACAGAACCAGTCTTCTGGAATATCTTCCCAAGTTGTACCCGGAGCAATACCTTCTTCAGGAACACCTAAAGTCTCATCATAAATCCAACCACACATAAGACACTCATATTTTTTCATTATTCTTTCTCATTTATAAAATCTTGCTTAAGTTCATCTTGGACTATTCTATCTAAAACAATCTCGTAATCATAATTTGGATGGGTAATACCAATTTTGACCTCAACACCATTGCAAAAATCAGCAATCATTAAAGGATCAAACTCAAAGCGCATGAAGTGAACTGATGAAGTCTTTACTGATGTTTCCCTCTCTAAGTCCTCATTGCAAAAAGCAAAGACTTCTTGATTCTCTCCAACTTTGAAATAGACGCTTTTTTCAATTCCAATTAAAGTAGACAGAGCTTTTGTACGTTCAACAACATCTTCATACTCTATCATCATAGTCGCTTTGAAGTTAGCACCATCAGGAATCAAAGGATTATAGACATCTAACTCCTCTTGTATGCCGGTTGATTCAAAAATTTTTTCAATACGCAACATTTCTTGAATTTGGTATTGGACAGTTTTCTTATTTTCAAACAATAAACGTACATGTTCTCCAAGGCACAGTTCTCGTTTCTTTTTCAACTCAATAATATTTTTTCGAAATTGCAAACGTTGTTCAGCATAGTCTTCTAATGTCAATAAATCTTCTTTTTTGAGCCAATTTTTCATTTCACTTCCCTTGTAGACCATATGCCAGTTTAACCAAGGTGATGGGATGTATAGATTTTATATTTTGAGTAGCAATATGAGCAATATGATTTCCTGCCATAACGCAATCACTGACAACAAAGTCAGTATCATCAGTTATTTTTTTTGTAATTGGTTTTGCAATGTTAACTGCATAAGTATGAGTTTCTTTACGCACGCCATAAGTACCGTCGTGACCAGAACATCGTTCTACTATATTTATATCCAAATTAGGAATTAATCTGAGAATTTTTTTTGTGTGCGACCCAATATTTTGAACTCTTTGGTGACAAGCCATTTGATAAAGCACCTCCTTATCAATGGCAATAAAATTTGTATCTAATTGAGCATTATTATTTAAAAATGATAAATACTCAAATGGATCATAGAAAGCCTGCGCAATTAACTTAATTTCCTCATTATTGGTCAAAATCATGGGTAATTCTTTCTTAAACATCAAAACACAAGAAGGAATGGGTGCTATTATCTTATATCCATCACTGACTAACTTTATAAGTGGCGCAATATTGTTATTTGCATACTCTACAACTGATTCAAGGTCTCCTAATTCCATTTTTGGCATACCGCAACATTGCGTATTTTTGACTAACTTTACCTCGACATTATTATGTCTAAGTACATCGATTAAATCAATTACAGAATCAGGTTGATTATATTCGCCGTAGCAGGTGGAAAATATTGCAACTTTAAATTTACTTTCATCCTTGTCTTCGACAAACAGTTTGGTTAATGTCTTTGAGTAATATTTTGGAACAACTGCATCAACATGAACTCCTATAATCTTTTCTATCAAACCTCTGATAAATTTATTATTATTTGACCAATTAATAATTGATGAAATAAGTGGTTTTGACGCAATTAAACCCACTTTTTGGGGAGAAGTTAAGAATTTGTGCGACCTCTTGGTTTCACCTTTTTTAAATTGAATTGCCTTGGCTCTGAGCATAAGATGCGGAAAATCGACATTCCACTCGTGTGGTGGTACATAAGGGCATTTTGTCATATAGCATAAATCGCATAAGTAACATTGATCTACTACTTTTTTGTAATCTTTCTTGTCAACGCCATCCACCTCAAATGTTTCAGATTCATCAACTAAATCGAAAAGTGTTGGAAACGCTTTACATAGATTGACACATCGTCTACAACCATGGCAAATATCAAAAACTCTTTCTAATTCCTCGTTAAGAGATTGTTCATTATAAAAATCCGTGCCTTGCCAATTTAATGGATGACGAACAGGGGCCTCCAGAGAACCTTCTCGATATTTACTCATGATAAATTATTTTTTGTTGCCAAAAGCTAACAACTCATGGCAACAAAATTTTTATAGATTATCTAATGCTTTTTGGTAGCGATTTGCATGAGAGCGCTCAGCTTTAGCTAAAGTCTCAAACCAATCTGCAATTTCATCAAATCCTTCTTCTCTTGCAGTTTTTGCCATGCCAGGATACATATCAGTATATTCATGGGTTTCACCATGAATTGCACTGGCAAGCATTTCACTTACCTCTTTAGCAGGCATGTCAGTACCAGGATCACCACATCCGCCATCAATCAAATGTTCCATATGGCCATGTGCATGTCCGGTCTCGCCTTCAGCTGTTGATCTAAATAAGGCTGCGGTATCAGGTTCACCCAATACATCGCACTGATTTGCAAAATATAAATAACGCCTATTTGCTTGAGATTCACCGGCAAATGCATCTTTCAAGCTCTGTTCGGTTTTGCTTCCGCTTAATGACATAATGTCCTCCAAATTATTAAATGCATGAATATCATAACATATATGTTTATATAAATAAATTGAATATTATCGTATATAATATTCGATAAAAACGAATATTAAATGACGCCTACGCTAAAAAATTTACAATATCTAATTGCACTAAAAAAAACTAATCATTTTTCTAAGGCAGCAAGTGAGTGTTTTGTTAGCCCGTCGACATTTAGTGCAGGAATATCAAAACTAGAGCAAGATTTAGAAATTCTACTAGTTGAAAGAGATAACAAAAATGTTACATTTACACCGATTGGCAAGCGCATTGTTAATCAGGCCAGATCTGTCATGACTGAAATGACGACTTTAGTTGAAACGGCAAAATTAGATTTTTTTGAATCTG
>CAZSHL010000074.1:0-6738 GCA_964606585.1 uncultured Piscirickettsiaceae bacterium | reverse complement strand
TCTAAAACCCTTGATATGACTGCATTTCACAAAACTGCAATCACTCCCACTCAATAGTTGCAGGAGGTTTACCTGAAATATCGTAAACTACTCTTGAAACTCTTGATATTTCATTCATAATTCGGTTTGAAACATGGTCCAAAAAGTTATGAGGTAATCTAGCCCATCTTGCGGTCATAAAATCAACAGTCTCTACTGCGCGAAGTGCGATGACATAATCATAGCGACGCTCGTCACCAGTAACACCAACAGATTTTATAGGTAGAAATACGGCAAAAGCTTGATTAACTTTATCATATAGGTTATGTTTTTTTAGTTCTTCCATATAGATATGATCCGCTCGACGAAGAATATCAGCATACTCTCCCTTAATTTGACCAAGAATCCTAACGCCTAGGCCAGGACCAGGAAATGGGTGTCTATAGAGCATTTTTTCAGGTAGTCCTAGTTTGGTACCAATTGAACGAACCTCGTCTTTAAATAATTCTTTTAGTGGTTCCACCAATTTAAATTGCATGTCATCTGGCAAACCACCAACATTATGATGAGATTTAATTACTTTCGCTTTACCCGAAGCTTCTCCAGCAGATTCAATTACATCGGGGTAGATTGTGCCTTGAGCTAAGAATTTAATGTCATTTAATTTTTGCGCTTCTTGGTCAAATATTTCAATAAAAGCTTGACCAATAATCTTTCGTTTATTTTCTGGATCAGCTTCATTAGCAAGTTTTTCATAGAAAAATTGTTGAGCATCTGCCCGAATTACTTTTACTCCCATATTTTCAGCAAAAGTTTTCATCACCTCATTACCCTCATTAAGACGTAATAAACCATTATCTACAAAAACACAAGTGAGTTGATTGCCTATAGCCTGATGAAGTAATGCAGCCACAACTGAGGAGTCGACTCCACCAGACAGACCTAAAAGAACTTGACTGTCTTTGACTTGAACTTTTATATTATTCAAAAGATTGTTAATGATATTATCTGTAGTCCAAATCTTTTGACACTTGCAGATACTCGTGACAAAGCGTTCAAGGATAGCTTTTCCTTGTTTAGTGTGTGTTACCTCTGGATGAAATTGAAGACCGTAATAGTGTTTTTCTTCATTTGCAAAACCAGCAATTGAGCAGTTGTCACTTGATGCTATTAAATTAAAATCTGATGGAAGCTTGGTGACTTCAATACCGTGACTCATCCATACATCTAACAAGTTGTGACCATTTGAGTTAATTTCATCGCTGATATCACGTAAAAGTTCCGAGTAATTGCGAGCACGAATTTGAGTAAAGCCAAACTCTGCTTTTACTGCAGATTTCGCATTACCGCCGAGTTGCATAGCCATAGTCTGCATACCATAACAAATTCCCAAAACAGGCACTCCTAACTCAAAAACTATTTCTGGTGCTCTAGGGGAGTCAATTTGACTAACTGTATCAGGACCACCAGAAAGAATAATGCCATTTGGTTTGAATTTTTCAATAAAATGAATACTAACATCGTAAGGTAACAACTCGCAGTAGATGCCAATTTCACGAATACGCCTAGCGATGAGTTGGGTATATTGTGAACCAAAGTCAATAATTAAGATTTTGTCACTGTGGATATTTGACATAATTGAGGTTAGTAGTATATTTCGTTGTAAAGAGATAGTATTTTAATGAAAATCAGAGACCGCTACATTATTAAAACACTTCTAAACCATACCTTAGTGGTACTATTAGTTTGGCTAAGTATCTATAGTTTTTTCAACTTTCTTGAAGAGTTGAACAGTATAGGTCAGGCTGACTACACAGCTATTGAAGCAATTAAATATATCCTTTTGCAAATGCCGGAAGTGGCTTATAAGCAAGCCTCTCCGGTAATACTTTTAGGATGTGTTCTCGGTATGGGTTATTTAGCAACAACGAATCAACTTGTCGTTTTAAGAGTTTCTGGTAACTCCATTCTAAAACTATCTTTATTAACAATTAAGATAGCACTTATTTTTGTTTTTGTAGTAATTGCATTTGGAGAAATATTTGCACCCTTAGCTAGTGAGGAAGCTAAAAAAGGTAGAGCTAAGGCCTTAGGGCAGAGTATTGTTTCGCAAAGCCAAGAAGGATTTTGGATTAGAGAGGGTGGAAATTATATTAATGTAAAAAATAATATTGATGGTAGTTTTTTTACTGATGTTTCTATTTACCAAGTGAGTCCCTTAAATAAAATTGAGACAATTATTGCAGCAGAGAGTGCCGACTTTAATGGTTCTTCACTTAATATGAACAATGCTAATATAATTTCTATTAATACGGTAAATGGTGTTGAAAAAATTGTCTCAAAAGAACGAATTAACTACAACAAAACAGTTTCATTTGATCAAGATTTAATTGATAGTTTGAAAAAAGAACCCAAAGAATTAACTACTTGGAAAATTATTAAGCAAATTCAATTTTTGTCAAGAAATAAACAAACCTCAAATATTTTTGAGGTTGAATTATACAAACGATTAATCAAACCTGTGACTCTCGTTGCAATGATTTTACTAGCAATGATTTTCATTTTTGGTTCTAACAGGGATGTGTCTCTTGGCAAAAAAATATTTTTTGGAATTGCATTAGGACTTTCTTTCGAAATGATTGCAAGAATTGGTGGTGCTTTATCACTTAGCTTTAACTTAAGTCCAATAATGAGCGCTGTAGCCCCAACTGTAGTAATTATTGTGTTGGCAATAGTTATTTTAAGTCGAAAGTCTATGGGTTAATGTTGTGAATCCAGTAGTAACAAAAAAATCTAAGCCAATTTTAAAAAAACCAAAAAACTTCGAAGTACTTTTGCTTAATGATGACTATACTACAATGGATTTTGTAATAAAAGTGTTAAAGCGTTTTTTTAAAAAAGATGACCTTGATGCTGAAACTATTATGTTAACAATTCATATTGAAGGTCAAGCGGTATGCGGAACTTACCCTTACGATATTGCCCAATCAAAAGTCAGCCAAGTAGTTGAGTATGCAAGAAAGAATGAGCAACCTCTGATGTGCGTCTTACGTGAATTAAACTCTTAATATAGCCAATTCAGTAATGAGAATTTATTCAATCAAAATGAAATTTTTCTAAATTAATTTGGTAATTCTAGTGATAAAATTTTATTTTAATTAAATTTTTTTTTGAATTAATAATATGAATATACAATCAATTCAATCATCCAACGCAGGTTTGGAGGTATTTTGGGATGATAGTGATAAAAGCTGTTATCCTTGGTTTTGGTTAAGAGATCATAGTGAAAGTGACCTGGATCTTCATCCTGAGACATTACAACGTCAAATTGATACCTTTACAACACCTCTTGATAATTCAGTTGAAAAAGTTTGGTTAGATAAAGATATGAATAATATTCATATTAAGTGGAAAGACAAAAGTTCTAGCATGCTTTCCACTTCATTATTAAAGCGTATGTCAAAACCTGCTTTACCTCAGCTGTCCTCTATTGATTCAGCTGAGTTTTGGAATAGTGTAGATGAAATCAATTCTTTTCCAGAAATGCCTTACGAGCAGGTTATGGATGATGAGAATGGTATTAAAATTTGGCTTGAACACGTTAAAAGAGTTGGCTTCATTTTAGTTCGTAATTCACCAGCTACTGCAGAGGCAACGAAAAAATTAATGAAAAGAATTTCTTATCTAAGAAATTCTATTTTTGGGGAATTTTCTGTTTGGGATAACAAAAAATTAAATCCAGATGATACAGCTTATACTTCAGAAGCAATTGAGCTCCACACAGATGCAACATACTGCCATGATGCGCCTGGATTGCAAACTTTACATTGTCTTCAAAGGGAGTCGAAAGGTGGTGAAAATCAATTAGTTGATGGAATGGCAATTGCTGAATTTATGAGAAGAGAACATCCCCAGAAATTTGATATTTTGTGTAAAGTTGAAGTTCCTGGCCGTTATATAAGAAAGGATGCATATTTAGAAACTCGTCGACCAGTCATTCGAGTAAATAATGATTATGCGATTTTGCAGGTCAGCTTTAACAACCATGATCGTGCTCCATTTAGACTGGAAAATAATGAAATGAAGCGTTTTTATGAGGCATATGGAATATTTCACCGTTTGGCTCATGATCAAAAGAGACATTTTGAGTTTTTGCTTGAACCAGGCAGTATTCTCACGTTTGATAACTGGAGATTACTGCATGGTAGATCAGCATTGTCTGGATATAGACAGCTTTGTGGTGGATACCATAATCGTGAAGATTTTGAAAGTCGAATACGACTTAGTTAAAATTTATATTTTTTATGATGATAAAATCTATACTAATGTTAAATAGACATAATGTTTCAAATATTTAATTATGATTGAACAAGTACTCCAACAAGAAATTAATTTAGTAATGACTGAAGCGAGAAATCGACGTTTAGAGTTTGTTACTGTTGAGCACTTGTTGCTCGCTTTGCTTAACATGGATGAAGTGGTAAATTTTTTGCGCAGTAAAAGAGTAAACATTGATGAGTTGCGTGTTGAAATTGAGCAATACATAGATACTCATACGCCAATAATTTCAGAGGATGCAGAAATAGATATCGTACCGACTGTTGGATTTCAAAGAGTTCTTCAGCGCAGTGTTTACCAAGCACAATCGGCACAGAAAAATTCGGTTAATGCCATGAATGTTTTTGTCAGTATTTTTTCTGAAAAAGAATCACATGCAGTTTATATGTTGAAACTTAATAATATAACTAGATTAGATGTAATGGAGAATATTTCTTCTCAGGTGGTTGATGTTCCGATAGAGGAAACAAAGAAAGTCGGAACAGACAAACAAAAGAAATCATCATTTTTAGAATCTTACACCACTAATCTTTGTGAGAAAGCACGTCTTGGAAAGATCGATCCTTTACTTGGAAGAGAAGAAGAAGTTTTAAGAACAGTACAAGTTTTATCTCGAAGAAATAAAAATAATCCTTTGCTAGTGGGTCAGGCAGGAGTAGGTAAAACTGCTATTGCACAAGGTTTAGCAAAAAGAATTATTGATAAAAAGGTCCCAGATGTATTAAGGAAAACTACTATCTATGCTTTAGATGTTGGCGTCTTGATTGCAGGTACAAAATATCGTGGTGACTTTGAGAAGCGCTTAAAGTCAGTTTTATCAGATCTAAACAAGCAGAAGGATTCGATATTATTCATAGATGAAATTCATACTCTGATTGGGGCTGGAAGTGTATCGGGTGGGTCATTGGATGCTTCAAATCTTCTAAAACCAGCGTTGGCAGATGGTTCTCTAAAATGTATTGGTTCTACAACCTATGAAGAATATAGAAAAATATTTGAAAAAGACCACGCATTAGCGCGACGCTTTCAAAAAATTGATATAGAGGAACCTTCTGTTACAGATACAATAAAGATTCTTCACGGTTTAAAGAAATATTATCAGAACCATCATGGAGTTAAATACTCAAATGCTGCCTTAATCACTGCTGTGGAATTAACACATCGACACATTGGTGACAGGCGTTTACCAGATAAGGCAATTGATGTTATTGATGAGGTTGGCGCCTTACAACAAATTCTTCCAAAATCAAAACGTAAAATTAACATTGGAGTTTCTGATATAGAAAATATTGTTGCCAAACTTGCCCGTATACCTTCACGTCAAGTTAGTAGCCATGATAAGTCACAACTCAAAACACTTGGGGAAGAGCTTAAACTTGGAGTTTTTGGTCAGGATACTGCAGTTGAGTCACTCTCAGCAGCTATTAAATTGTCACGCTCAGGCTTGGCGCCGATTGAAAAACCGATGGGTTCTTTTTTGTTCGCTGGTCCAACTGGCGTAGGGAAAACAGAAATATGCAAACAGCTCTCCCGTATCATGGGAGTTAAGTTACTCCGCTTTGACATGTCTGAATATATGGAGCGACATTCAATTTCCAAACTAATTGGCTCACCACCAGGTTATGTAGGCTATGATGAAGGTGGACTATTAACTGAGGCAGTTAATAGTAATCCTTATGCTGTTTTATTGCTTGATGAAATTGAAAAAGCGCATCCAGATATTTTCAATCTATTATTACAAGTTATGGATCATGGATTGTTGACTGATGCAAATGGTAGAGAGGTTGATTTTAAGAATATCATCTTAGTGATGACTTCGAATGTTGGAGCACATAGTGTTCAGCGCTCATCTATCGGATTTAATGAACAAGACCATTCACTTGATTATGAAGGTGAACTTAAAAAAACTTTTTCACCAGAATTCAGAAATCGCCTCTCAGAGATTATTTACTTCAATACTCTAAGTGAAGAGGTCGTAATTTATGTTGTGAATAAATTTTTGTTTGAGCTTGAGAATGTACTTGATGATAATAATGTTTCATTAATTGTTTCTGATTCAGCGAGACAATGGTTTGCGACTCATGGTTATGATAACAAAATGGGTGCGCGTCCAATGGAGCGGCT
Source organism: uncultured Piscirickettsiaceae bacterium (assembly GCA_964606585.1). GTDB lineage: Bacteria > Pseudomonadota > Gammaproteobacteria > PS1 > Pseudothioglobaceae > Pseudothioglobus. The sequence continues at coordinate 297 of CAZSHL010000074.1, read as the reverse complement.
GGTTGAAAAAGAAATTAGAAAGCCCCTTGCAGACGAACTTCTTTTTGGAAAATTATGTAAGGGAGGCACTGTAAAAGTTAGTGTTAAAAAGGATCAAATTTTCTTAGAAATTTCTTAATGAGAATCCTAATCAGCAATGATGACGGTTATCATTCCAAAGGTATTAGACATCTAAAACAAGCACTTAATGAAATAGCAGAAGTTATTGTAGTTGCTCCTAATGAAAACAAATCAGCTGCTAGTAGCTCGGTAACTCTGGACGCGCCACTATAGCCTATTCAAATTGAAGATAATGTA
>CAZSHL010000073.1:0-6770 GCA_964606585.1 uncultured Piscirickettsiaceae bacterium | reverse complement strand
TTTCCTATCAAGTTGGGTTGAATCAGTGGCATGACCCGAATTATTGGTATAGTTATAAAATGGCAGTAACACCTTTAGGCTCAATATATTTAGGCCATGCTGTAGTCAAACTTATTTGTGCAGCATACGGAAAGACACGTAAATGCCTTGTTCTTGATCTCGACAATACTATGTGGGCTGGTGTGATTGGTGATGATGGATTAGAAGGTATTAAAATAGGCCAAGAAACTCCACAAGGTGAGGCTTTTACTGCTTTTCAGGAGTATTGTAAGGAATTGAATCAGCGAGGTATTCTTTTAGCAGTATGCTCTAAGAATGAACTGGATAATGCTCAAGGTGGTTTTTCTCATCCTGATTCGGTGTTAAAACTTGATAATTTTACTTCTTTTCAGGCTAATTGGGATCCTAAGCCTGACAATATTGAAAATATAGCAGCAGAAATTAATATCGGGCTTGATAGTCTTGTTTTTGTTGATGACAATCCTGCCGAAAGGTCTCTGGTCTCAGCTCAGCTTCCACCTGTAGCAACTCCTGACGTAGGCAATGAAGTATCTCATTTTGCAGAATTCATTGAACGTGAGGGTTATTTTGAAGTTACTAAGATTAGTCGTGATGATGTTAAAAGAGCAGTTTCTTATGCTGATAATCAACAACGTGCAAAATATAAAACAAAATTTGCTGACTATAATGAATTTCTAGAGTCACTAGAAATGAAAGCAGAGATTGGTCCTTTTAGTCCAACCTACTTAGATAGAATCTCTCAACTCACAAATAAAACAAATCAGTTCAATTTGACAACTAAACGATATACATTTGCTGAGATGCAAGCAATGGCTGAATCCCCTGAATATATAACTCTATATGGTAGGTTAGAGGACCGTTTTGGTGATAATGGTTTAATCACGGTTGTGACAGGTAAGTTAAATAAAAACCAGGTGCATATAGATTTATGGTTTATGAGTTGCAGAGTTTTAAAACGTGATATGGAATTAGCTATGCTTGACGCGCTTGTTCTTAAAGCTACCGAGAATGGGTCTAAAGAACTTATTGGATATTATTATCAAACTCAAAAGAATGGAATGGTAGCGGATCATTATTCAAAGCTTGGCTTTAAGCTTGTATCGGAAGCAGAGGACCAGTCATCTTCAGTTTGGAAGCTAGAACTGAGAAACTATGAGACGAGAAATAAAAACATTAAGGAGATTGAATATGTCTGATATCCTAGACAAATTACAACCTATCTTTCAAGATATATTTGAAGATGATGAGCTGTTAATTACAGCTGAATCAAATGCCAATACAGTCGAGGATTGGGATTCATTGGCTCACATTACTCTAATTTTCGCGATTGAGCAGGAGTTCGAAATAAAATTTGCATTGGGTGAATTGGAAGCTATGAAAAATGTAGGTGATATGGTGGAATTAATGCAAACAAAACTTTCAAAATAAGTAATTTTATATTTCAATATGCAAGTATTCCGCTGGAAAGAACCTCCAAATTGGACTTAGGCAGGAATCCCTCTAACTGAAGGAACGGTTATCTGATATGTTTCAGCAAGCTCAGTTTAATTCCTTTGAATTTATTTTTTTATTTCTGCCTTGTTTTTTAATTGGATTTCATTTACTTAAAAAATCAAGTAACAGCAACTATCCACACTACTGGCTTATAATATGCTCCTTATTTTTTTATAGTTGGGGCAATGTTTCCAATCTTCCAATACTGCTATCTTCCTTAATCTTTAATTACACCGTTGCACAATTTATAGGCCCTATAGATACTCAATCTTCCTTAAGGCCTCGGAATCTCAGTCGTAAATTTTTCTTAGTTTTGGGAATAGTTCTGAATGTGTTATTTCTTTCTTATTACAAATACTTTTCCTATCTTCCTTTAGGAATCAGTTTTTTTACCATCATGCAGATCATGTATCTTGTGGACTGTTATGAGGGAATGTTAAAACCGAACACCTTAAGGGAGCATGCCTTGGTTGTTTCCTTCTTTCCTACTGTAACAATGGGTCCAATTTTACGCGTTAAGAATGTTTTGACACAATTTCGGGAAACAGCAAATAAAAGAATCAGACCTGAACAGCTTGCAGCCGGTATAGCATTATTGAGTATGGGGCTATTTAAAAAAGTAGTTATTGCAGACAGCTTTGCCATTTTTGCTGATATTGGCTATGCATCAGTTTCAACTCTATCAACGGTTATGGCATGGACGATCAGTCTTAGCTATACGTTGCAACTATATTTTGATTTTAGTGGATATTCTGATGCAGCTATTGGAATTGCAATGATGATAGGAATATATATACCGGCTAATTTCAATAGTCCTTACCAATCTCTTTCGATTGTTGAGTTCTGGCAACGCTGGCATATATCGTTATCAAATTTTATCACAACATATCTTTATACTCCCCTTGTTCGTTCTTTCAAGAAGATAACATTTAATAAAGCTATGTTAGCTACTCTTATTGCAATGATAATAGTGGGAGTTTGGCACGGTTCGACCATAAATTTTGTTATCTTTGGATTTTTGCATGGAGTTGGATTGGTTTTAAATAACTACTGGAAAAAGAAGATCAAAATAAAACTTCCGAATTTACTAGCCTGGTTCTTAACTTTTATCTATCTTAATTTCACATTTGTATTTTTCCGTGCTGATAGTTTTTTTGATGCTATAGAAGTACTGACTTCAATGTTTAGTTTCAATCTTCTTTTATCGGACGGGATCATGCCGTTATACTACCCAGAATTCGTTCAAGTAACGGCAAATATAGTGGCAATACCACCTATGATAATAGGTGCTTTGCTTATCTTTGCTAAAAGAAACTCAAATCAAATTGTAAAAGAATTTAATCCTACCCTAATTAATTTAACCGGTTTCTTAATTCTCACAATCATTTCAATGATTTACCTAAACTCTAATTTTTCTCAGGAGTATATATACAATGACTTCTAATATTGGTTCCAAGAAATGGCTTGTTCTTTTTTCAGTAATGCTTATGGGCGTTACAATTTCCCTGGTTACAGCTAATTATTTTATTGATTATTACGGCTTATTCCGTGGTATTGAGGGAAAAAAATTGATACCTAATGATAACTTCAGACTAGCTAAATACCTCTACAGCTACAACTATATTCCAGTTAACTATGATGGAATGTTAATTGGCACATCAGCTACAATGAATTTCGATAGCTCAAAGATTGTAAATAGAAATGTTTATAATCTTTCTCTTGATGGAGCCAACATTAGCGAACAGAAGCTGATTGCAGATATGGCAATGTCTAAAGGAAAATTCAGTCTTATTGTGTTCACTATCCATCCGTACATGACTAAAGATTTTGGGCCTAAAACTCCATATATGGTTCCTCGTGAATATTATGGAGCCCTTGGGAATATTCAATTACTCAAAGAGTATGTTCACTGGGCGGCAGCACGTTTAGATTTATACCATAACCAGTACAAGGTTGATGAAAATGGAGTTTTTGATTATGAGTACTCTATTCATGTCTTGTCCTCATTTCAATCAGACCCAGGTCCTTTTGATAAAGGAGGGTTTGGGAAAGCGGATGCAAGGGCACTGGAAGAGTACAAGCAACTTATTCATGCAGCCAGGTCTCATGGAGCAAAGTTAGTTGGTTTCATACCACCAATGTATTCTGGACAATATATAGCAGCTAAAGATTCCTTTGATAATTATTTTAAACTGATGTCGGACTTATTTCTTCCCGATGAAATAATTATTAATTTTAATCTGCCGCAGTACTCTAAATACACAGATAATATTTTAAATTTTCAGGATACTGTTCATTTATCCCGAAAGGGGGCTGAGATATTTTCACTAGAATTTGCTTCTCAGATAGACAGTTTGTTGTAGGTTTTTAAGTTTTCTACTTAGTTAACTAATGTAATTCCTTTTGGCTTTCTTTTTCTTCCTTGACTTGTGTTTATGACCTCTTTTATTTCCCTGGTTGGTTATAACCAATAGTTTCAACACCAATTTTCATTATATAATGAAGCTCTTTCTGTTTAATAAAAAGGCGATGCAAATGGAGTTCATTGAACTGGAAATTGACAACCAGTCGATCAGGTTTAGGTTAATATTTAGTGGGAATTTATTCATATGATCAGTGCTAGTATGAGATTTGATCACTTAGGTATCGTAGTTCCAAATTTACAGATAGGAAGAGATCATTTTTTTAAAATATATGGAATTGATAGCTGGACTGATGAATTCTTTGATGAATTGAATGGTGTATATGTTCAGTTTGGGCAAAGTAAAGACAAGTTGTGTTATGAGTTGATTGCACCCATTGATATCAAGAGTCCGGTATATAATGTTCTTTCAAAAAAGAAAAATATCTTAAATCACATAGCTTATATTGTAGATGCAATTGATGTTTGTTTTGAGGAGCTGTTAAGCAATCAATTTGTACCTTTGGGAGAGCCAAATAAAGCTGTAGCTTACAGTTTACAGAGGGTACAGTTTTTTTACTCCAAAGATTTTGGCTACATATTGGAACTTATTGAAGCTCCTAACTTTTATCATGATTACAGTAGTCAGACTCCAACATGATTGTGGCTGCTGCCTTGAGGATATCTCTTAACAACCAATTATCTACCCAGTGATATGGTTAAAAAAGTAAACATTTTCAAATCAAGACCCATCCTAGTTGGCTCTCTTACTCTGTTTGTATTATTAACTTGTTCCCATCACTTCATAGTTAGGCTTGGTTTTTTTAACCCAATGGATTTAAGGATTCTGACAGCATTAATCGTCTTTTTATCTTTGGCGAAAGAAATAAAAACTTTTGTGTTGGATGTCTTAGAAGAACCAAGAAAAAATTTCTTAATTCTTTGTATTTTAGTCTTTAGTTTTGTTGGCATCACTTTTCATCTTGAAGCCCTTTGGAAGGAGATCGGGTTATTCGGTTTTTTATTTTTATCTACCTATTTGATATTGAGGAATCAGGACAATGACTTAAATAATTTCATAGCTAATTTGATGATCTGTTGGGGTGTTTTTGTGTCAATTGGGGTTTTGATAGGTTTATTTGAGTACCTGTTTCTTTCTTCAAATCTTTTTTATCATATGTTTGAGGTCGAGGGTTCGGGAAATTATCCCTATATAGATCAGAGAATTATTTTTTCTGGATTTGAGTATCACAACAATTTTTCTGCTTACATTGTCATCGTTGCTCAAAGTTTTTTGTTCCTAAGCACATCCGTATTTATGAAGAATCTAAGAACAGTCTTAACGGTATTATTTCTGTCAGCTTTACTCATTACAGGAGCCAAGATAGTTGTTTTATTTATTTCCTTAGTCATTTGTAACTACTTTATAAAGGATAAAATTAAAAAGAATTTACTGAATATTATCCTGATTGTATTGTATTTACTTGCTTCCCATATTGTAATTGCATTTCACGACAGTTATGAGCTTGGATCAATTCATTACAGGGCATTGCTATTCTCTGTTGGCGATATTGATTTTGTTCTCGGTAGCTATGGATATTTGAAGGCAGCTTATTTTATTGAACTAAAAAACAACTTTTTCTTGCCAGTTGATTTAAGGGCATTTCAGCAAACTTTAGGCTCCGTTAGCGACCCCCATTTTTTAATTTATACGTTAATTTATTTAGGAGGTTTTCCATTGGCGCTCTCAGTTTTGGCTTTTTTAGGAAAAGGTATTTATAAAAACTTTAGAATCATCCAGGGAAGATATCCAAATTATTATTTTTGTGGATTAATTGCCATAATCACAGAGATGTTTCTGTGGGATGCGATTAATTCCCTTTTCTTTTGGGTAATCATTTTATATGCCATAACAATCTCAAAAAACTCTTACCCACCGGATAATAAGTCCTCAATTTCAATCAATAACTAATAATTTCAGGTTTTCAAGAGTAAGTTTCGAGCATTGATATCCTTTCTTTGCTCATAGATTATTTTAATTATTTTAAAAGAAATACAATAGTGAAGTAACACCAATTACCAATGACCATAGCAAAACAGCAAAACTCACAGGTTTTAAAGAAATCTGTTGTATGGCATTGAAGCTAATTTCCGTACCAATAAAAAATAAACCCAATGAAAGAAAAATTTTACTGGTATTTTTAAAAAATAAGATCCATGAGTCCTCAATAATAAAAAAAGATCCTACAATAACAAATAATATAAACAGTAAAATAAAATATGGAAAATCTAGACTTTCTTTTCGTCTATTGAAATACCAGGATGAAAGTAAGAGCAATGGAATAATCCATAAAGTCCTTCCTAGCTTCATGATAGTAGCAATTTCCAATGCTTCATTACCAAATATGGAGGCAGCACCGATAACTGAAGCCGTATCATGAATCGTAAGTGCAGCAAAAATACCAAATTGTCGTTGTGATAAGCCTATAGCATCCCCAATAAATGGGAATGCAATAATTGCTAATAAATTGAGTAAGAAAACAATTGCTATAGAGGATGCAAGTGCTTCCTTTTTTGATTTTATGATTGGAGCCAAAGCAACCATCGCTGTGCCTCCACAGATTGCTGTCCCTGAAATTAGAAGAAGTAAATGCTTTTTTTCAATCTTCAGTAATGATCCTAGTAAAAAACCTAAAATCATTACAGTAATTACATACAGAGAAATCAAAGGAAAATAATCAATACTGACATTGGCCATAGATGCATAACTGATACTTCCTCCTAAAAAAATAATCCCAATTTTTAAAAATTTTGATCCTATCTTTTTTGGGATTAAGATTTGATCTTTTTTATT
>CAZSHL010000072.1:0-6800 GCA_964606585.1 uncultured Piscirickettsiaceae bacterium | reverse complement strand
CGATTGGTCCTTGGTTCAAGTCCAAGTAGGCCCACCAAAATCAAAAAAACCTAGCTTACAACGCTAGGTTTTTTTATTCAAATCCAAGGGATATCTACCAATAATAGCAATTTTTATGGCATAGGAATAAAATAATATAATGCGGAGAATTTTATTTTTATTCCTCTTTTTAACTTTTCAGTCATTAGCTGAACAATTGTCACCTTGTAAAGGAGACTACTGGACCAATTGTTTTGGAGAATACTCAACTAATGAAGGTACATTTACTGGTGAATGGCTAGAGGGTAAATTCCATGGATTAGGAAAAATTGTTCATGATGGTGATGGTGGAATCACTATGGGTGAATTTGTCTATGGAGAGCCTCCTGGATGTAATCCTTACAAAGAAGCTTTAAAGATATATGGCTCAAGTGGACAATGGGTGAATCCTGATGAGATTCTCGCTGAAGCCTGGGCTCAATGCCTAGATGAAGGCTTATAACAATAATGTTTTCAAAACTCCTTCCACAGCTAATCTCACTTACCATTGAGGCAGGTAAGACAGTCATTTCTCTTCAATCAAGCGCTCCTGATTATTTAACAAAAAAAGATAAAACACCGGTCACTGAAGCAGATAAAGCCTCAAACAAAATTATTACAAGCTCCTTAGAAAAATTAACGCCAAATATTCAAATACTTTCTGAAGAGTCTATAACAGTTCCTTTTTCAGAAAGAAAAAAATGGGGCGAATATTGGCTTATTGATCCTCTAGATGGAACACGAGATTTTATTGAAGGTTCTAGAGATTTTTGTATTAGTATTGCCTTGATTAAAAAAAATTATCCTATTTTTGGCCTTATCTATGCACCCTTCGAAAAAGTTCACTACTATCGTTTACCTCAAGAAAAATCTATTAAATTGATTAATAATGTCCGTCAAAAACTCATCACAAAAAAACCTAAACGTTGGGAAAAAATTGTCTTTGGAAAATATTCACAAGATAACAAACAGCTCCAAAGTCATCTGAGGTCAAAAACTAATTTTGAAACTTTTCGCATCGGAAGCGCGCTAAAGTTCTGTTTAATTGCTGAAGGGATTTACCATTCTTACCCGACATTTGGTAAATGTTCAGAATGGGACACAGCTGCCGGAGTTTTTATTTTAGAAGGTGCTGGAGGTAAAGTTTTAGACTTACAAGGGCAGCCTCTTAAATATAATACCAAAGAAGACATCAAGAGCCCAGCATTTATCGCTAGATACTAATCGAATTGCAATGATAGGTCAATTGCATTAATGTTTTTTGTAATTGAACCTATCGAAATGTAATCTACACCAGTAGCGGCATAACTCACTATGTTATTTTCATCAATATTTCCTGAAGCCTCTAGCTGACAAATTCCTTTAGCTATCGAAGTAGCTAGAGTCAGTTCATCTAGGGAAAAATTATCACAAAGTATTCTTGAAATGCCCTTAATTTTTATAGCCTTTTGAAGATCTTTAATAGTCTCTACTTCTACGATAATGGGCTTCTCAGGCGATTTTTTTAGCGCTAATTCTACGGATTTATTTAGAGAACCAATTGACATAATATGATTTTCTTTAATCATAATGCAATCATATAGACCCATACGATGATTAACTCCACCACCGCACTTGACAGCATATTTCTGAGCATGCCTTAAACCAGGAAGTGTTTTCCTAGTATCCAATATTTTTGTTTTTGTATGGCTAATTAAATTTACTATTTTTTTTGTTTGAGTGGCCGTTGCACTTAATGTTTGTAGAAAGTTCAGTGCAGTCCTTTCGGCACTTATTATTGAACGCGCTAGCCCCTTTAATTGGCAAATTTTCTCACCCGGCATAACTTGTTCACCCTCATTAATATTCCAATCAATTTCAATATCTGGGTCAAGTTGACTGAAACATAAATCAGAATATTTCTTGCCGCAGATTACAGCCTTATCACGACAAATTATTGATGCCTTTATGTTTTTATTGGTTAATAAGTTGGCAGACAAATCTCCGGCACCAATATCCTCTAACAATGCTATCTGAACGATTTGTTTTATTTCTTTATTCATTAATAAAATTTAAAACTGCTTGCGCTGAGTTTTTGCCTGAATCTTGCTTAAGTTGCCTATGGATTGCACTTAGTTCGGTAATCAAATCTGTATTATCGGAATTCATTAACTGCATAGCATGCTTAGCAATGTTTTCTCCATTTGCATGCTCTTGTATCAACTCTGGCACGATTTGCTTACCTAATATAACATTTGGCAAAGATATATAATCAGTTTTTAATAGCCGTTTAACAACCTGATAACTTGAACCTGATATCTTATATACCACAACCATTGGTACCCCAATCATGGCTACCTCAAGGGCTGCAGTTCCTGATGCAACAATGACAAAGTCAGCAGAGTTTATTTTTTCATGTGCATCGCCGAAACTAATTTCAATATTTAGCCCACTAACTTGAGCCTCTACCCAAAACTTTAAATTCTGGTTTGCAAGAGAAATGGCAAATGTCAACTCCCTATCTTGTTTTTGCATTAAATTTACAGAAGATATCATTTCCGGTAATAAAGATTTAATTTCTGCATCCCGAGAACCTGGCATTAATAAAACTTTCTTTTCTGTTTTATGATGTCTTCTTGGCTCTATTGTTTCAGCTAACGGATGGCCAACAAACAAGGCTCTTTGACCGTGATTAGCGTAAAAATCAACCTCAAAGGGGAAAAGACAAAGCATCAAATCTGTCGCAGATTTAATCTTATTGATTCGACTCGATCGCCAAGCCCATACTGATGGACTAACAAAATGCACAGTTTTTATACCATGTTGTTTTAGTTGCTTTTCAATCTTAAAGTTAAAATCTGGGGAATCTATTCCGATAAAAATGTCCGGTTTTGATTTAGAAAAGTGCGTAATAATTGAACTTCTTAACTTTAATAGTGATGGCAACTTCTTTAATACTTCACTAAGACCCATTACATTAGCTTGCCCTGTATCCCACAATCTATGGCAGCCTGCGTTACTCATCATCTCTCCAGCCATGCCTTCTATATGACAATTAGAATCTAATTCAAACAGCGACTTAACTAGTGCTGCACCAATCATATCTCCTGAGGTTTCTGCGGCACTAATTGCAATTCTCATTATTTAAATTACTTGCTGGAAGAATAACAATAATATAGAAGAATCATTTTCTCGGCAAAATAATCTTAGGATCATCTTTAAAAGGACGATAAATTACTAATACATTGCCAACAATTTGTACTAGTAAAGCTGCTGAAAACTGAACTATCTTATCTACTATTTCTTTTTTTTCATTGCGATTATCGACTCGAATTTTTATTTTAAGTAGTTCATGCTTTTCCATTGTAGATTCAAGTTCAGACAATACAGCTCCACTAAGCCCGTTTTGACCAATCATTACGACAGGATTTAGATTATGTGCAAGAGATCTTAAATATTTTTTTTGATTGTTAGTCAGTTTATTCATCTAGCAAAATTTCATTTTCAAATAAAGATGAAGTTTCCTCACGTCTACGGACTAAAGCATGAGTTTTTCCAGCTACCATGACTTCAGCTACACGTGGCCTTGTGTTGTAATTAGAACTTAAAACAAAGCCATAGGCACCAGCAGACATCAATGCAATGTAATCTCCTTGGTTAAGAGTCAAATCTCTATTTTTTGCTAAAAAATCTCCGGTTTCGCAAACTGGACCTACCAGGTCCCATCTAGCACGTATGCCATCCGCACTTTCTTTCACGACTTGAGCATTATGATATGCACCATATAAAGATGGGCGCATGAAATCGTTCATTGCTCCATCTACAACGGCAAATGATTTAATGCTATTTTGCTTCAGATATTCCACTTTTGTAACAAAGATTCCAGCATTACCAACTATCGCTCTACCAGGTTCTAATAATATTTTAAGATCATCAACTCTATTTAAAACTGACTGCACATATTCGCTAATGTTTATGGTTTTTTCATTTTTGTACGATATGCCTATGCCTCCACCAAGATCAAGATGAGATACTTGAATATCTTCCGATTGAAGTTTTGCAATCAACTCTAGCGCCTTGTCTAGCGCCTCAATGAATGGAGACACTTCAGTTATTTGAGAACCAATATGATAATCTAGTCCAACAATTCTAAGGAATTCAGATTGATGAGCTTTGCGATATAGAGATAATGCAGCATCTACATCAACACCAAACTTATTCTCTTTTAGGCCTGTTGAAATGTAAGGGTGTGTTTTAGCATCAACATCAGGATTGACGCGTATCGAAATCGGTGCCACTATATCTATTGCCTCAGCAACGGAGTCGATGTGCTCTAACTCTTGTTCAGACTCGACATTAAAACAAAAAACACCAAGTTCTAACGCTTTTTTGATTTCTGTTGTTGACTTAGAAACTCCAGAAAAAACGCATCTACTAGAGTCACCTCCAGCAGCAATAACTCTTTCTAACTCACCAATTGAGACAATATCAAAACCGGAGCCTAGTTTCGCTAAAACATTAAGAACTGCTAGATTAGAATTGGCTTTAACGGCATAACAGATTAGATGTGGATGTGTGCCAAAGGCCTGATCAAATAATTGCCAATTCTTTTCTATTTCAGACCGAGAATATATATATAGTGGCGAGCCATACTCTCCCATTAAGTCTATTACCGGAATAGACTCAGCATACAAATCATTATTTTGATAAGAAAACGTATTCAATGGATTCGATTTAGTCGTTACTTGAAATTGCGTTTTTAGGTTCATTTGCCGTATCAGTGACAGGCATCAAATCTCCCATTCTTCCGCACGCACTCAAAGTAATCACGAATGATACAATCATTACAAATTTCAAAAAGTATTTCATATTGCCCCAGTTACTTTGGTGTAATAATGCTATTTTACACAAAGGCTTTGAGCTGTTGTATAAACAAATCCCTAGGTAATTTAAATGCTCCTAAACTTTCTAAATGAGGATTTTCTACTTGACAATCGACCAATTTATAATTGGCATTTTGCAATAAATGAGAAAAGGCCACTTTGGAAGCATTACTAACTAATGAAAACATTGACTCACCAAAAAAAACTCGACCTAAAGCAACACCATATAGCCCTCCTACGAGTTTATCGTCTTCATAAACCTCATACGAATGAGCATAACCATTATTATGTAGGTCACAATATGCTCTCAACATATCATCCCCTATCCAAGTACCCGATTGTCCAGGCCTATTAATTTTTTGGCAGTTAGTTATAACCTCAACAAAAGACGAATTAACAACAACAGTAAACCTTTTTGACAGAATGATTTTTTTTAGACTTTTTGACAGATGAAATGCCTCTGGTGTTATAACCATTCGTGGATCTGGTGAATACCATAAAATCGGCTCTCCATCACTATACCAAGGAAAAATCCCTTGGGAATAAGCTTCCAGTAATCTTTTAGTAGACAAATCACCGCCAATTCCTATAAGACCATTGGGATTTTCTAATGCTATAGATACATCAGGAAATGGCGTGTCATAATGCACAAGCCAAAAAGATTGAGGAATTTCGATCACACCTAGCGTTTACTCATTATCTCTCTTACCATATATAAGGCAAGTATGCTTCTTGCTTCGGTCAAATCATCATCATAGGTTAATTGCTCAACATCTGAGAGTTTTTTTGCTACAACTTCAAGGGGTTCTGGCTCATCACCTTCCGCGCTTTCTTCATAAAGGTCTTCAGCAAGGACAATATGTGTCGTATTTGATTGATAACCTGGCGCTAGGGTAATTGTTTTAAGAAAAGTAAGTTTGTTTGCACCATAACCAATCTCTTCTTTGAGCTCTCTTGAGGCAGCCTGTATAGGTGTCTCACCTTTGTCAATCTTTCCTTTTGTTAACCCTAACTCATACCTTTCAGTCCCTGCTGAGAATTCATAAATCATCAAAACAGTATCTTTGTCAATCATGGGAACAACCAAGACTGCACCATTACCCCGAGGATTTAAACGTTCAAAAACACGTTTTTCTCCATTTGAAAACTCAACATCCATAGATTCAACGTTAAAGACGCGACTACGGGCAACACTATGGACATTGGTTACTTTTGGATTTTTTCTCATTGATGACATTATGCCAACTGTTGGATGGTTTTCATATTATTATTTATTTTGCCATAAGATTGGGAAAAAGCTTTCATTCAGCTCATCAGTATGATTCATTTTGTATTTTCTATATATTCTTGCTGTACCACCACAATTCGTGGGATGAAACTTAGCATCTTGGGGTACACAATGTGCAACCAGAGCTCTTCTATCATATTTTGAATGGTTGATACCAGAGCCATGCCAAGTTAAGCCATGATGAAACGAAACCCCGCCTGCAGGAACTATTACCTTCGCAATATCTAATATTTTATTATTTTTATTTGCATATATTTTTAGTTCTTTTTTATAATCTTCTGGAGCATGAAAGGTACCCAAGGGTGGATATAAATCCCATTCGTGAGATCCAACTACAAATTCTAAGGTACCATTTTCTTTTGAAACATCATCTAAAGGCATCCAGCAGGTAAACATTGTCTGAGGCACAATCCAATCATCATATGAAGCATCTTGATGAAATAATAATGACTTTCCTAGAGGCGGCTTCCACAAAACATTATCTTGTAGTAGCCTAGCTCCCTTCCAACCCATAAGTTTTGAGGCAAACTCACCAATATTCGAGTGACAAACAATTTTTTTTATAAGATTATCTGATTTCCATGCATTACAAATCTGACGTGTTACATCATTTGGATCTCTACCGTATTTCC
>CAZSHL010000071.1:0-6822 GCA_964606585.1 uncultured Piscirickettsiaceae bacterium | reverse complement strand
TCTTGGTTGGTGTCATGTACAAGTCACCATATTTTTCTGGGTAGCCACCATCTGAAAGTACTTTAATTGGCCCACCAAGATTGTACTTGCCTTGTTCCATAACCATAACAACTCCCGGATGTTCCATTTCAGTTGTTTTGTAAACCATTTCGCATTCATATTGTTTGTCAATTGTGTACTTTTCAGTGATAAACATAGTTGCAATGATTTCTTCAGTTTTGCTGTTAACTAAAGACACTTCATCTTTTTCATTTATGTCTTCATCATCTGTAGATAAGGTAATTGGAATTGGCCAAAAAGTACCATTTGCAGTTTGCATATTTTCACATACACCTAGCCAATCTTGTTTGTTCATAAAGCCATCAAGAGGAGTAAATCCACCAATACCAAGCATAATTACGTCACCAAGCTCCCTTGAAGAACAACTTATTTTAGGTAAAGATTTAGCTTTCTCTAATTCTTTAAATAGGTCATTGCCTTCTAATGCTAGGGGTATCAAAGTATTGCTTCCATGTGGTGGGACTAAATCAGACATAGTTAAATTAATATGTGTTTAGGTTTAGTATAGTATGTTTCTTAGTTTTCTTCAACTCATATATATGAGTTGAAGAAATAATTCCCAGTTGCATTGCAAAATAGTATCTAACTAGTAGATTTTTTACTTATAGAATATTAAGTTTGAAATACGTAGGAAATAAATCTATTGGAGATGAAATAGCCCGAATAATCGGGCTTTTTTAAATATGAAAACTTTCTAGATTAGTGACTTAAGGTGTGAAGACCACACTCACGACCCACCTCTACCTTAGTTGGGTCAAAGTAGCGTGTTTCATCAGGTAGACCATGCTTTTCAAGATAAGAGTGCATATCATTCAAAGTCCAGTCTAGTAATGGTGATACTTTAATCACCTCATTGGGTCCAAGACTTACAATATCCATCTGATGACGTATGGCAGTTTGCTCTCTTCTGACTGCTGTCAACCAAATATCAGGATTAATTTGTTTCATTGCACGCTTAAAAGGTTCAAGCTTAAATTGCTCTGTAAACTCAACATGGGCTGGGTCGTTAATTGTGGGGATTCCCCCCATAACAGCATCACGTCTTGCAGCACTCACAAGGGGCGTATATGTAGTTAGATTGAGCTTAAGAAAATTGACTACAGCTTCAGCAAATTGATAGGTTTGATTCAAGTTATATCCAGAATCAATCCATAAAACCTCAGTATCTGGAGCTATTTGTTTGACCATATGCAGAAGCACAGCTTCCTGTGGACCAAAGTTCGTTGTGATAATAGATTTCCCATTTTGTGCAACAGCCCATGTAACAATATTCTCTGCGGTTGCATTTTCGAGTTTTTTATTTATATCACTTAAGATTAATTTTGATTCCTGTTGATCAACAATGTCAGCCTGCTGAGAGCTAATCATTCCTGCAGCGACAGTCGCATTGGTAATTTTATCAATTAGAATAAAGGAACCAAGTCCTTTGTTATTAGAATACTTTTCAACTGGCACTGAAGAGTCAAGATGAACATCCAATAGCCCAATCTCGTTGAGTTTTAATGTTTCTGCTTCGACAAACTCATGCGTATTTACATCTATACGATGATGTATGGCATCAACTCTTGCGTTAGACTGACGATGGGCCAATCTCAGCTCATAATCTTTATTAAGTACCATAGGCTTTTGATCCATCCAGACAATATGTGAGCGTAGTTTATTTTGGATTGTTACTTTTGAACTAAAATCGGGATGAACAAGTAAATCACCTCTTGAAATATCTATTTCTTTATCAAGAGTAATAGTAATTGCCATACCTTTATATGCACTCTCCAAGTTGCCTTCAGCACCAATCACGCGTTTGACTGTTGCTTTCATTCCACTTGGAAGAATCATTACTGGATCGCCTGTAGCAATCGAACCTTGGTTAAGGGTTCCGCAATAGCCACGAAATCCAGAGTCAGGTCGATTGACATATTGAACTGGAAGTTGAAACCCTTTTGAATGAGTATATTCTGACTTTTCAACTTCCTCAAGGAAAGGAAGAAGTGCCAGACCTTCAAACCAAGTCATATTTTTTGATACTTTGACAACATTATCGCCTTTAAGTGCTGATAACGGTATAAAGTCATTTTGGTTGTAGTTTAGTTTTTCTGAAAATTCCTTATACTTGTCTATGATTTGATCATAAACTTTTTTGTCATAGCCAACCAGGTCCATCTTATTGATAGCGACAATGACTTTTTTTATACCAAGTAAGGAGACAAGATAGGAGTGTCGTTTTGTTTGTGTTGTTATTCCTCTCGTAGCATCAATCAGAATAATTGCGAGATCTGAATTTGAAGACCCAGTCACCATATTTCTCGTGTATTGTTCATGGCCTGGTGTGTCAGCTATAATAAATTTTCTTTTTGATGTTGAGAAATATCGATAAGCGACATCGATTGTAATGCCTTGCTCTCGTTCAGCTTGCAGACCATCAACTAATAAAGATAGATCAAAATTTTCGCGATTCTGTAAATTATTGCGAGTATTTTTTATTGCAGATAATTGATCTTCATAGACTAATTTTGAGTCGTGCAATAAGCGCCCAATAAGGGTTGATTTACCATCATCAACGCTCCCACATGTTAGTAACCTGAGAATCGACTTCTTTTCATGTTGATCAAGATAAGAATCAATATCTTTCCGGATAAGTTTTGATAAATGATTCATTAGAAATATCCCTCCACTTTTTTAGCTTCCATTGCACTTGACTGGTCTGAATCAATTACACGACCTTGTCGCTCAGAGGTTTTAGCTAGAAGCGTCTCCTGAATAATATCTTTTAGTGTTGTTGCCTTTGACTCAATGGCGCCTGTCAATGGATAACATCCTAATGTTCGAAAGCGAACCCATTCTTCAGTAGGAGATTCATTAGCTTGAAGTTCCATGCGTTCATCATCGACCATAATCTTAATGCCATCTCGTTCAACTACCGGTCTTGAAGCTGCGTAGTATAGAGGCACAAGTTCTATTTCTTCTAAATAGATGTATTGCCAAATGTCCAGTTCAGTCCAATTAGAAATAGGGAAAACGCGTATACTCTCCCCTTTATTAATACGAGTGTTATACAAATTCCAAAGTTCAGGTCTCTGATTTTTTGGATCCCAACGATGTGTTTCTGTACGAAAAGAAAAGATACGTTCTTTTGCACGAGAGGATTCTTCATCCCTTCGCGCACCACCAAAGGCTGCATCAAACCCGTAATGGTCAAGTGCCTGTTTTAGGGCTTTTGTTTTCATTAAATCGGTGTGCACTTTTGAACCGTGAACAAATGGATTAATTCCTATTTCTTTGCCTTCTTGGTTAGTGTAAGTAAGCAATTCCATTCCAGATTCTTTTGCAACTTTATCTCGAAACTCAATCATTTCTCTAAACTTCCAAGTAGTATCAACATGTAATAATGGAAAGGGAGGTATTGCAGGGAAAAAAGCTTTTTTGGCTAGATGTAGCATCACTGATGAATCTTTTCCAATCGAATATAGCATCACAGGGTTATTAAATTCTGCTGCTACTTCACGAAAAATATGAATACTTTCTGCTTCTAGTTCTCTTAAATGTGTAAGGCGATTTTCTGGTAATCTTTTCATGTAATTTTATCCTGTAGTTTGAATATAAGACTTAAGTAATAAGTTTATAATTATAGTAATTTATACTACAAATTCAATTATTAATAAAAAAATAATATTTAATTTATACATAAATACTTAATAAATAGAAATATTTTCTAATTTCATAAGTTATAGGACAAATATGGTTTATAAACAATAGATTTATACAAACTAAATTTATTGTTTTGCTATTTCACATAACTATAACTAGGTAGAGTTATAATTGCCCCAATGATTCGTAGCGCATTAAATATTACCTTGCCAATTTTGTTTGGATATTTGCCTCTAGGAACGGCTTTTGGAATATTATTTAATGAGCTCGGATATCCTTGGTTTTTTGCTCCCTTGATGGGCATTATTGTTTATGCTGGTGCTGCTCAATTCATGGCAGTAGGCATGTTGGGTGCAGGAGTGGGGTTGTTTGAAATAGCAATTTCTACTTTTTTTCTTAATTCACGACATGTATTTTATGGTCTGGCACTTTTGAATAGCTTTGGTGTTTGGGGCTTAAGAAAGCTCTATTTGATTTTTGGATTGACTGATGAAACTTATGCATTAATGACGACAATAAAAGTTCCCAAGGAAGTTAATCGAGAAAGGTATTATCTTATTATTACTTTATCCTCTCAATGTTACTGGGTACTCGGTTGCACAATTGGCGCTTTAGCAAGTAGTTCGCTTAATTTCAATGCTGAGGGCATGGAATTTGCTGCTACCGCTTTATTTACTGTATTACTAATTGAGCAGTGGTTAATCGTCAGAAAGCCGCTTCCATTTATCATTGCTTTTCTTGCATCTTGTGTTTCCATGGCATTTTTCTTTCAACATATGTTGTTGATTGCTATTGCTTTATCGATTATTACAATCATTTTATTAAGGTACATCAATTACAAAAAATTATGAGCGATATCAGTTATATACTATTAGTTTTCATTTTAATGTCACTTGCAACTTACGTTACTAGACTTACCCCCTTTGTATTTTTTAGTCAGCATCATGAAAGGTCTTTGCTAAAGTTCGTTGCAAAATATACACCGCCGATGGTTATGACGATACTAGTTATGTATATGCTCAAAGGGGTTCAATACAATTCAGTAGAAGGTCTTTATTACATACTAGCTCTGCTGGTAACGGTTTTGTTTCATTTGTGCATTAGAAATGCATTGCTTAGTATTTTTGCTGGAACCATAGTCTATATGTTCGCAATTCAGATTTTGCCCTAAGACCTGCATTGGTCTACTAAACTTTTTTGGCTGGCATACCCTATAGCACAAAGAAAAGGTTAACTTAATATATAATTTAGCTTCTTCCAGCGATAGATCTCAATACATGAAAAAGCTTACTTCAATTTTACCATTTTTGGTTTGGTTTAGATTGACCACTATAGAGACTATAAAGGCGGATTTATTTGCAGGATTGACGGGCGCTATTATTGTACTACCTCAAAGTGTTGCATTTGCTACTATTGCCGGTCTACCGCCAGAGTATGGTCTCTATACTGCGATGGTAGTACCAATCATTGCCGCACTATTTGGTTCATCTTTTCATCTAGTTTCTGGCCCCACAACAGCCATATCAATTGTAGTGTTTTCAGCAATTAGTAAACATGCTGTTCCTGGAAGTGAGGAGTTTATTTCTATGGCATTGACGCTGACTTTCTTGGCGGGCGTTTATCAGCTAGTATTTGGTTTGGCGAAGTTTGGTATGTTGGTAAATTTTGTTTCTCACAATGTTGTCATTGGATTTACAGCTGGAGCAGCTTTACTTATTGCAAGTAGTCAAATACCATATATTTTAGGGATAGAGGTTGTTAAAGGAACTAATTTTATTGATACATGGTCTTCACTTATATCAAGTGCTGGACAAATCAATATTTATTTACTTGTTGTGGGTTTAAGTACCTTAATTAGTGCCATAATAGTTAAGCTTTACAATCCAAAATTGCCAAGCTTATTGATCGGTATGCTTGTAGGTGGTTTTGTTGCTTTTTATTTAAGTCATTTTACGTCAACTATACAAACAGTAGGTGTAATGCCGGCATACATCCCGCCTATTTCTAGTCCTGATTTTTCAATAAGTACTTTAAAGTCACTTGCTCCTGAGGCTTTTGCTATAGCTCTCTTAGGTCTTATTGAGGCTTCATCAATTGGCCGTTCAATTGCAACAAAATCTAACCAAAGAATTAATCCAAGTCAAGAATTCATTGGTCAAGGTGCTGCAAATATTGCTGGCAGTTTTCTTTCAAGTTATGCTTCGTCAGGTTCATTTACTCGTACAGGAGTAAATTTTGAGGCAGGGGCAAAAAGTCCGCTTTCAGCAATACTGTCAGCACTGTTCTTAATGTTGATAGTTTTTCTTGTAGCGCCACTAATTTCTTATTTACCTTTTGCGGCAATGGCTGGTGTTATTTTAGTTGTTTCATATAATCTTATTGATTTTAAGCATATTAAAAAAACTTTTTCTTATAGTAGATCAGAAAGTGTAATTTTTTCAGCTACATTCTTAGCTACATTATTATTAGAGTTAGAATTTGCTATTTATCTGGGTGTTTTGTTGTCACTAATGCTATTTATTGCCAAAACATCAACGCCGGAAATTCATACATTGGCTTTTGGAAGTCCCGCGAGTGATGGTCCAAGAAAACTGCAAAGTATTAGGAAGTCGCCACTAATTCAGTGTCCACAGCTTAAAATAATACGTATCGATATGTCAATTTATTTTGGTTCTATTAATCATATCCAAAAACAAATTAGTCGTATTATTGATAATCAAAGAATTAATCACATACTAATTGTTGCAAGTGGCGTTAACTTTATTGACCTAGCGGGAATAGAAGGTTTACTTAATGAAGATAAACGCTTAAAAAAACTTAACGGCAGTTTGTATTTTGTTGCAGTCAAATCCTCAGTTCGCGAGTTTATGGAGAAAGTCCAATTTGTTGACGAGATCGGTGAGGATAATTTTTTCAATGCAAAGGAAGATGCTATAAATATCATTTACGAACAACTAGATCAGAATAAGTGTGCAAATTGTCAGGCACTTATCTTTCGTGAATGTCAGTAGTTTTATATCCAACTAAAAACAAAAAAGCTCGAATGATTCGAGCTTTTTAATTATGGAGGCTGGGACCGGAGTCGAACCGGTCTATAAGGCTTTGCAGGCCCCTGCA
>CAZSHL010000070.1:0-6957 GCA_964606585.1 uncultured Piscirickettsiaceae bacterium | reverse complement strand
AAATGCGTTAATGTCATTTTCTTTCCCCTTAAATTGATAAAAAAATTTCATTCATGCTCTCCACCATTTTGCTGAGAAGAGTGGTTGTATTATAAACACAAACAAACGTTCATATTCTCTTCAGTTTATTTAAATTATGATTTAGAGTGTGAGGCTTAGTGGATCGGATCGGGGTTAATGAAATCCTGTTTCGAGGGCTGCAAAGTCTCTTGGATAAACAATACCCCAATACGAACAAATTCAATGATTTCATTCAGATCTTGGGCATTATCCTCATCATCCATCAGGTCTACCTCAAGTTGGGCAATTTCATTGATGTCCTTAATCATTTCCATTACCTCTTCATCTGAGTCTTGCACTTCACTTAAACCGAGTCCAACAAGAAAGCCCTGACACCATTGCACTAAAGAGTTTGCTTGATCGCTTAATGAGCAAGATTCACCTGGCAAAAGCGGCCAAAAATTTAAAGTTGGATCAGCAAGTTGTTCAGTGGTACTGTTAAATATTTCAGTCATTACTTGATGGGATTGTTTTTCGTTGACGTTATTCAGGTCTGCACTTACCAGGACTTCGTTTAGCCAATCATCCAGAGAGACGTTTTTTTTGACACAAGAGAAGCCACACAAAATGCCGTGTGCTGAGGCAATTGAGTCATCTGTATTTAGCCTGTTAAAGGATTCATTTGCCAGGTCAAAATCAACTTTTTGGCTCATAATTTTAGAGCCTGCGCTAATACCTTCATAGTCGCCATTCTGATAGCTATGCCGTTGGTGACCTGTTTAAGTATGACTGACTGAGGACCATCTGCAACTTCTGAGTCAAGTTCAATATTGCGATTAACTGGCCCAGGGTGCATTACGATTGCACCTGGTTTTGTTAGTTTTAATGTCTCATTAGTAATGCCGTAATTATCAAAATAACTCTTTTCATTAGGTATTTCTGCTGCAACCATGCGCTCTTTTTGTAGCCTCAAGGTCATGATAACGTCGACACCTTTTATACCCTTGTGGAGGTTTTCGAAGCGTTCCAATGCTGGCGAGGTGGTGTCCTTGTAATGTAGATAAGCTGGAGCGATGAGACGAATATCTTTTGTTCCTAAGGCTTGCAGCGCATTGATTCCAGAACGTGCCACCCGTGAGTGGCGAATGTCGCCAACAATCGCAACCGAAAGGTCATCAAAGGAGCCTTTGTACTGGCGAATGGTGAGCATATCAAGGAGCGCCTGAGTAGGATGTGCATTAATACCATCGCCGGCATTAATAATAGCCACATCTTGAATATTTTCGGCGACATGATGAGGCAGCCCGTTTCTTTTGTGGCGAATAACAAACATATCAATCTGCATTGCCTTTAGGGTGTGCATTGTATCCATTAAGGTTTCATTTTTTTTGGTTGCCGAGTTTGCCAGATCAACATTGATAGTGTTAGCGCTAGAACGTTTGGCAGCAATTTCGAAAGTGTTACGTGTACGAGTTGAAGGTTCAAAGAACAGGTTAGCAACGGACATATTTTTCAAGGCTTTTGATGTCTTTAGGTTTCCTTTTTTATCCAACAGGCCTTCGGCTATATCTAGTATATTCTCAAGGTGTTTTTTTGAGAGGCCTTTTAAGCCTAAAAGATGAGTGAGTTTTCCAGAGGGGTTGAGTTGAGAGTCATTACTAATCAGTTCTGGTTTCATTGAGCCATGTTTGCAAAATTAGTTCAGCAGAGCGTTTATCGACCTCACTTCTATCAGCGTTCTTGTGAGCGTAGTGCCATTTTAATTGGTTTTTAGCCTCAAAAGAAGATAAATATTCGTCCACGTAGACAACTTCGATGTCAAATTTGACTTTTATTTTGCGACCGAATGAACGTGCGATGAATGTCATCTCTTGCTCCTGGTTGCTTTGATCATAGGGCATACCTATAACAATGACATCGACTGGGTGCTTGTTAATTATTTGTTCAATGTGTTGCCAATTTGTTGAGCCATTTTTATGATGCTTGATTGTTTCGATACCTCTTGCCTGTTTGGTCAAACTATTCGCTAAAGCAACACCAGTTCTCTTGGTGCCGACATCAAAAGCTAGATAGGTTTTAATACTCACTGAAATTTCTGTAACAGCTCATAGCCTACATAGCCATCTGCAACCATACCTATATCGAGCTGAAATTTTCTTGCAGCTTCACGCGTCCTAGATCCCAAAATACCGTCAGCTAAACCAGCATCATAGCCTAGAATATTAAGCGTCTGTTGAATGCTTTTAATGTCATCTTTGCTGAGCATTGGTTCATCAATAGGTTTTGCCCTTAACTTGCCTTGTCCTTTGATACGGTCAGCTAGATAGCCTACCGATAGCGCATAAAGCTGGGAACGATTCCAACCCAATATTACACTAAAATTTTGATACACTAAAAAGGCCGGGCCGCGATGACCCATTGGTACAATTAATGAACCTTTCATGCTAGAATTAGGTAGTGCAGAGCCGTTTGCTTTCCGTATCCCCAAAGCGCCCCATTCATTCACCTTTTTCTTGGTATTGAGTCCAGTTAATTGGTAATCAAAGTTTTTCGGAATAGTGACTTCTCTGCCCCATTTCTCTCCCTTATTCCAGCCTAAGTGTTTGAGAAAGTTGGCTGCGCTCGAATAGATGTCTTCAGGACTATTCCACAAATCAATGATACCGTCTTTGTCGGCATCAACACCGTAGGCTTCCACATTCGAGGGCATAAACTGGACAGCACCCATAGCACCGGCCCAAGAGCCTTTGGCGTCAATTGGTATTTTGTCTTTGTCTATGAGTTTCAGAAGGGCCACAAGCTCCTTGGTAAAAAAATCTGATCGTCGTTGGTCATAGGCCAAGGTTGCGAGAGACTGAATTAAACTGTCCTTTCCGGTATAGTTGCCGTAATTACTTTCTAGCCCTAAAAACGAAACCAAAATATAATCAGGCACGCCATACTTTTGTGAAACTTTGTTGAGTAGTGAGGCATTTTGTTTTAATGTATCATAGCCATTGTTTAGGCGAGTCTGATTAACTCTTTTGTTGATATAATGCCAGAAATTTTGACTAAATTCAGCTTGTCTGCGGTCAGCTTCAAGGATATCAAGGTTTGGCGAAAGTTCAAAAAAGGCCTTATCGATAGTTGATTTGGAGACGCCTTGCTCAATGGCAATTTGACGAATATTACTTAAAAAATCTTCAAAACTGTGTGAACTAGCAAAAATACTCGTTGAGAGCAAAAAAAGACAAATAAAGCGAAAAAACATGGGCAAATTATAATGCGTAAATACGGTCTTATTTTAATACTTTTTTTACTCGGCGGTTGTCTCGAAAACAAAAATCCCGATGTTATCAATGGCGAAAGTATGGGGACGTATTATAGCGTTAATGTTCTGGGAGATATGCGTGTCAATCAAGAGTTGATCGACAAAAGGCTTGTTGAGATAAATGAGATTTTTTCAACATGGCAGGAAGGCTCAGAGTTGTCAAAACTTAACAATGCGCCTGTTGGTAGTTGGGTTAGTGTTTCAAATGAACTTCACAGACTTTTAAATACTTCGATAGAGCTTTACCATGAAACTGGTGGTTATTTTGATCCTGGTATAGGCAGATTAATAGATCTATGGGGGTTTGGCGCTAAAGGTGGAAGAACAGAGGCGCCTCAAAGGGATGAAATAACTAAAGCCTTTTCACAGTCATCAATTCAATACCTAATAATCGAACCAAAACAGGTAAAAAAAACCAAAGACATACACATCAACCTTTCAGCTATCGCAAAAGGTTACGCTGTAGATGAAATTGCGAGGCTGGTTAGAGATTCAGGAGTAAATGATTTTTTGGTTGAGATTGGTGGCGAAATTATTGCCTCAGGAACCAACAATGGCAGTGACTGGACTGTTGGTGTTGAGAGCCCTGACAATGAAGCCCCAACAGCTCTCCAATTAATTAATGCTTCTATCGCTACTTCTGGCAGCTATCGTAATTTCTTTATATGGGAAGGGAAAAAGTATATGCATATATTTGATCCCACAACTGGCTTCCCTGCCAATAATGATCTGGTTTCGGTAAGCGTAATTCATCCCCAAAGTGCAATGAGTGACGCCTATGCTACCGCCATGATGGCAATGGGTAGCGATAAAGCAATCGAGTTGGCAAAAAAATTGCAATTATCTGTTTTATTGATGGTCATTAAGGAAGATAATATTGAGATTATAAAAGTAAATTTGCCATAATAATGTCTACCTACGAGCCATTAGCTGAGACCTTAAGACCGAAAGTATTGAGCGGTTTTGTTGGCCAAAAGCACTTGCTTGATATTGATCGTCCAATCGGAAAAGCCCTTAATAGCGGCAAGCTTCATTCGATGATTTTATGGGGGCCATCTGGTAGCGGGAAAACTACGCTTGCACGTATTATGTGTCATCAGGTGGGCGCTCACTTTGAACAAATGTCAGCTGTTTTAGACGGTGTTAAAGAGTTTAGAGTAATTCTGGAACATGCAAAACGTTACCAACAGCATAAACAAAACACGATTCTTTTTGTCGACGAAATACATCGCTTCAATAAGTCCCAACAAGACGCATTTTTGCCACACATAGAGTCTGGTCTGATTACCCTGGTTGGCGCTACAACTGAAAACCCCTCATTCGAGATCAACACTCCATTGCTTTCCAGGTTAAGTGTGTATATTCTAAAGCCGCTCAATGATGAAGAGCTTAGTGCTGTTGCGAATCACGCTCTTCAACATCAATCTGCGACCCTTGAGGATGGTAAGTTATTAGAACAAATTGTAGTGGCTAGTAGCGGAGATGCGAGGCGTCTGATAAATATCATTGAGCAATTAACACAAAACTCAAAAAAAATAATCAAGCAAGACGATATAACAAAGACTTTACAAGAAAAAGTTTCTTTTTTTGACAAGGGTGGCGATATTTATTATCAGCAGCTTTCGGCCTTTCATAAGTCTGTAAGAGGGTCTTCACCTGATGGAGCACTATATTGGATGGCGAGAATGATTGTTTCTGGCTGCGACCCCAAGGTTATCGCAAGGAGACTGTTAGCTATAGCATCTGAAGATATAGGCAATGCCGATCCGAGGGCTCTTCAAATAACCCTTAATGCCTGGGATATTTATGAACGTTTAGGAGATACAGAAGGAAATCGTGCGATAGCTCAGGCTGCGGTATTTTGTGCATGCGCCCCTAAATCAAATGCGGTATACAGAGCTTATCATAAGGCGCTAAAATCAGCTAAAGATAGTGGTGATTTAGAAGTTCCCAAGCATCTATGTAATGCGACTACCAAGCTAATGGAGGGGTTGGGCTATGGTGAGAGGTATCGCTATGCACACAATGAGCCTGGAGCATTTAGTCCGGGACAAACCTATTTTCCTAAAGAAATGGGCGAACAAATCTATTATGAGCCCACTAATCGTGGACTAGAGATTAAAATTGCAGAGAAACTCAAACAACTTAGGCCTGATTTATGAGTACGCTTAGCTCGATTGCAAGTATAGGCATTGGCGCCACGATTGGAGCTAGCTGTCGATATTATATCGGCATCTTGTCCATTCAACATCTAGGCAAGGCTTTACCTTATGGGACATTAATTTCAAATGTTATTGGCTCCTTTATTGCTGGAATTTTGGTTTTCATTATTTTAGAAAAGGTGCTGCTTAGTGAAACTTATCGCTTAATGTTTTTGATAGGCTTGACTGGGTCTCTTACCACAATGTCGACGCTTTCTTTTGAATCAATTGAGATGTTGAGCTCTGGTAATTATGGCCAAGCGTCGATAAACATCCTGCTGAATGTTGGACTATCTCTTTTAGCTGCCGCTCTTGGAATCATGCTTGCAAAATATGGGTTTAATTTAACGCAGGGATAATCTTTTCTCAACAACGTCTAAAAGTTGAGCAGAGATGTTTAAGTTAAATTGTGTGTCTAGCTGTCGAATGCCGGTAGGACTGGTAACGTTTATTTCGGTAATATAGTCTCCAATTACATCAAGTCCAACAAAAAGCAAATCCTTATCAATAATCATTGGCCTTATTTTTTTACATAAATACTTATCTCTTTCGCTAATAGGTTGGCCAACACCAGTAGCACCTGCTGCAAGGTTGCCTTTAAAGCCCCCTTTCGCTGGAATTCTAGCGAGCACATATTCGATAGGTTCACCGTTAATTAGTAGGATTCTTTTATCACCATTTTCAATTGCAGGAAGGAATTCTTGTGTCATAATATGGCGCGTTCCTTTTAGCGTTAGGTCTGATATCACCTCATTAATGTTGCTATCATTTACATTAAGCTTGTAGATATTTAACCCGCCCATACCATCCAATGGCTTGACAACAGCTACTTTGTGCTCCGCAATAAAATGATTGATTTTCTTTGTACTACAACTGACAAGAGTATGAGGGATGCAGTCAGGGAAATTAAGTGCAAATAGTTTTTCGTTCGCATCACGGAGAGAGCTAGGTTTATTCACCACTAAAACTCCACTTTTTTCAGCCTGTTCAAGTAGATATGTAGAGTAAATATAATCCATATCGAACGGCGGGTCTTTACGCATAAATATCACATCAACATCTGCAAGTGATAGTGTTATTTGTTCTTCGGTGCTATACCAATCTTTCTCGGAATCAATCACAAAGGTTTTATAGGCGCGCGCATGAATTTTTTCTTCATGATAATACATATCATGACTATCAAAAGTATACACCTCCCATGCTCGGTCCTGCGCTTCAAGCAACATCGCAAATGTAGAGTCCTTTTTTTGGTTGATGGTGGCGATATCATCCATCAATACTGCGAGTATAATTGTATTCATAGCAATTATTATAAAGCAATAGGTTTAGGTATAAATATTCATCAAAACTAATATCCCTTGAAGGCAATACTATTTGAGCGTATAATTCCTCCACTTTAGTGCGGGGTGGAGCAGTATGGTAGCTCGTCGGGCTCATAACCCGAAG
>CAZSHL010000069.1:0-7049 GCA_964606585.1 uncultured Piscirickettsiaceae bacterium | reverse complement strand
TTTTCTGGCGAACTTGCTTATGAAATTGCTGTTCCTACGCGCTATGGCGATTCTTTAATGCGAGTTCTAATGGAGGCCGGTGAAGAGTTTGACGCGATTCCATATGGTACTGAAGCTCTGGGTGTTATGCGAATTGAAAAGGGCCATGCAGCAGGCCCTGAGCTTAACGGTCAGACTAGTGCCTATGACTTAGGTATGGGCGGTATGGTTTCAGGCAAGAAGGATTTTATCGGTTATACACTTGGTTTACGCGAAGACCTTCAGCGCGATGACCGTATGCAGATGGTTGGCTTTAAACCGGTTAATAAGAATGACCTTGTAGATAAGGGCCATTCTCTTGCAGGCGCACATTTGCTTGGATTGCGGGATGAAGCTACAACTGAGAACGATCAAGGGTGGATTTCATCATCGATTTATTCACCAATATTGGGTTGTTATATTGGTCTAGGATTTATTAAGGGTGGGCATAACCGAAAAGGTGAAAATGTCCGTGCAGTTGATTTAGTTAGAGGAAGTGATGTTGAGGTCGAAATTTGTAGTCCTCACTTTTACGATCAAGAAGGAGAACGTTTACGTGTCTGATTATACTTTAACGAAAGAATCGCCATTAAACGGTGTTGAGCTTGAATTTGATGGCGTTACGGTTGCAGAGGTAATTGATCAGTCTCTAGTGATGGTTGCCATTCCTAGAGATAAGGTTGATGAGATTGGTTCAGCAATTAAAAAGTCATGTGGTTTAGAGATACCTTCAATAGGCCAATCGTCTCAATCTTCAGACTCATCGATTACATTATGGCGTTTACAAAAAAATCAAGTATTGGCTTATTATGCCTACGAAGGGCATGATGCTGAGAATGATATCGCGAATAAATTAAACGCTCCTGCATACTACACAGACCAGTCAGATACATGGGCTATGATTCGAGTTAGTGGTGAGAGGAGTCGCGATGTACTTGAAAGGATCTGTCCATTAAATCTAGATCCTAAAGAGTTTGTTGTTGGAGGTGTTTCTAGAACAGTTATGGAGCATATTGGAACAATTATCTATAGAGATGGGGATAATTCATATGTTCTTTTAACAATGCGCTCGTTTTCACGTTCAATGCTTCATGCAATTGAAGTATCAGTTAAAAACGTTCTTTAATTAGATTTAATTATTTATTTTTTTCTTATAACTCAGAAGATTAATTCTTTTGATAGTGAGTGAGATAATTAACGCTTACATCTTTTTCGAGTTTGTATCTTTTTGTGATTGGGTTGTATGTCATACCTATTATTGAGGCGATAGATAGGTTATTTCTTCTAGCCCATTTATCTATTTCACTAGGACGAATAAATTTTTCATAGTGGTGTGTCCCTTTTGGTAGAAGATTTAATACATATTCGGCTCCAACTATCGCAAAAAAATAAGATTTCGGGTTTCGATTAATTGTAGAAAAGAAAACATTCCCTTTTGGTTTTACTAGTTTTGAACAGGATTTAATTATTGATGCTGGTTGTGGAACATGCTCTAACATTTCTAGACAAGTAACTATATCAAAAGATTGTGAGTTCAATTTAGCAAACTCTTCAGCCGAAACATTTTGATATTGTACGTCTAAGCCAGATTCAAGTAAATGTAGTCTGGCAACTTCAAGTCCAGCTTCTGCAAGATCAATGCCTACAACTTCAGCACCTTCCAAAGCTAAAGATTCACATAAGATGCCACCGCCACATCCTATATCAAGGATGCGTTTACCTTTTATCGAGCCACCACATTGATCTTTAATGTAGTTTAATCGCAGTGGGTTTATATCGTGAAGTGGCTTAAATTCGGAATCCTTGTCCCACCATCGTGCTGCAAGTGAGGCAAATTTTTCTACCTCGTCAAGGTCTATATTTCCGTTCATAAACTACTAATGAACCCCAGAACTTCATCAGCATGACCATCCACTTTAACTTTATCCCATTGTTTAAGAATTTCGCCTGATGGGCTAATTACAAAAGTCGATCTAACGATGCCAAGATATTCTTTACCATAGAGTTTCTTTAGTTTAATTACATCGAATTGTCTACATAGAGATTCGTCTTCGTCAGATATTAAGTCAAAAGTGAAATCAAACTTCTTTTTGAATTTTTCATGTGAAGCTAAACTATCTCTAGATACACCATAAATAACAGTATTTAGGTTTTCAAAAGAGTTTTTTAGTTTGCTGAAGTCATTGCCCTCTATTGTGCATCCCGGTGTGTCATCTTTCGGGTAGAAATAAAGCACAATATTTCTTCCATTTGCATCAGGAATTTGAACTTTTTGATCGCTTGTTGCTTCACAGGTTGTTGCGTTAATTTTATCCATATAAGCTATAATACGTGAGTTAAAAAATGAGCATTCATTTATCATTGATATGCAAAATATTCGAAATTTTTCAATCATTGCTCACATAGACCATGGTAAGTCGACGATTGCTGATCGCTTTATCCAGCATTGTGGCGGTCTGAGTGAACGTGAGATGTCTTCACAAGTTCTTGATTCAATGGATATTGAAAAGGAACGAGGAATTACCATTAAATCTCAAAGCGTATCTTTAGATTTTCAATCAAAAGACGGTCATACCTATAACCTAAATTTTATTGATACACCAGGACATGTTGATTTCTCTTATGAAGTATCTCGTTCTTTATCTGCTTGTGAAGGGGCACTTCTTGTAGTTGATGCATCTCAGGGCGTTGAGGCTCAGACTGTCGCAAATTGCTATACAGCTATTGAACAGGGATTAGAGGTTGTTGCTGTTCTTAATAAGATAGATTTATCTGCGGCAGAACCAGAAAGAGTTGTTGATGAAATTGAAGATGTGATTGGTGTTGAGGCTCACGATGCTATTCATGCTAGTGCAAAATCTGGCATCGGAATAGAGGAAATTTTAGAACAGATCGTTGAAAAAATACCTGCCCCTGATGGTCAGTTGGATGCGCCAATTAAGGCATTAATTATTGATTCTTGGTTTGATAATTACTTGGGAGTAGTTTCACTAATTAGAGTTATAGATGGTGAAATAAAAGTTAAAACTAAAATCAAGATCTTTTCAAATGGAGATGAGCACTTAGTTGATGAAGTGGGTATATTTACCCCAAAAAGAACCAAAGCTGAAAGCTTAAAGGCAGGCGAAGTTGGTTACTTAATTGCTAGTATCAAAAATATCGATGGCGCTCCAGTGGGAGATACAATTACAGCCAGTAAAAACTCTGTGAAAAACCCTATAGAGGGCTTTAAACCAGTCCAACCTAGAGTATTTGCCGGACTATTTCCAACCTCTGGAGAGGATTATGAGAAGTTTAGAGATGCATTGTCAAAACTAAGATTAAATGATGCTGCACTGCAATATGAACCAGAAAACTCGGATGCACTAGGATTTGGATTTCGAATCGGCTTTCTTGGTTTACTTCATATGGAAATTGTTCAAGAAAGGCTTGAACGTGAATATGATCTAGATCTCATAACTACAGCACCAACGGTTGTGTATGAGATACAAGATAACAAAGGTAAAACCTATATGGTTGATAGTCCTTCAAAACTACCACCAAATCAAGAAATAGCTGAGTTTAGAGAACCAATTATTACTGCAAATATTTTGGTAATAAGTGATTATGTTGGTCCAGTAATTAATCTTTGTGTGGAAAAAAGGGGTGTGCAAAAAAGTATTCAGTATTTAGGTAGACAGGTTTCAATTACTTATGAACTACCTTTAAACGAAGTAGTGCTAGATTTTTTTGACCGATTAAAGTCTGTTTCAAGAGGTTTTGCCTCTATGGATTATCATTTTGAGCGTTACCAAGTATCTGACTTGATTCGTTTAGATATATTAATAAATAGTGAAATTGTAGATGCTTTAGCCTTAATTATTCATCGAGATAACTCGATTCATAAAGGTCGTGAAATAGCAGTCAAAATGAAAGAGCTTATTCCCAGGCAAATGTTTGACGTTGCTATTCAAGCATGTATTGGTGCCAAAATAATATCGAGAACAAATGTCAAAGCGTTAAGAAAAAATGTCACCGCAAAGTGTTATGGTGGTGACGTATCGCGAAAAAGAAAGTTATTAGAAAAACAAAAGAAAGGAAAGAAAAGGATGCGTTCAATTGGAAAGGTCGATATTCCTCAAGAGGCATTTCTTGCAGTTCTCCATATTGACTGAAGTATTTACTTGTCTTTATTAATTATTTCTTCCAGGTCAGTAAACCAATCCGTGTGATCTTCAGGGCAGACTAGTGTTGGTTCAATACCAGGCAATTCCATGGTACTACCTAAGGGTGCTAACATCCATCCACGTGCCGTTTTTCTTGGTACCCGAGAACCACAATTAATACAAAATGCGTTGCCAAAGGTATTGGGTGGTGAAAGACAATATTCACCTCTATTATTCTTTCCCGAAAGCCATGAAAACTGTTCAGGCTTTACAAAAAGATTAGTCGCAAAAGCCGCTCCAGTTACTTTGCGGCATCTCGAGCATTGGCACATTCCAAAAAACTCGTAAGGTCCATACATCTCCCATGATACTTTTCCACACAGACATTCACCTTTTAGCATTTGATTAGTCATTTACTCAAGTGGTTAATGTTCATAATTATTGTATATATTAAGTTATTAATCTTTCTAATACGAATTTGGTACCAAAGTAAGCCAGAACAAGGACTGAAAAACCAATCTGAGTTGCCAAAATTGCACTTCTTCCTCGCCAACCAATAATCTTATGTCCGATAACTATACCTACAAAAACAATCCAGGCTACAACAGAAAGGAAAGTTTTATAACTTAGATTTTGATTAAAAAAATTATCAACAAAAACAAATCCAGATACTAAGGATAGGGTAAGCAGGATACAACCCATTTTTAGTGACTGAAAGAAAAATTTCTCCATAGTCTCAAGTGGTGGCAATTTATTGATAAAGCTATTTATGTTGTGTTCATGGAGTAGTTTCTCTTGAAACTTTAGTAGGATAGATTGTGCAACTGCAATAGACAACAATGCATAAGCACCAATCGAAAGAAATACATGTGAAACAATTGATATTGAAACAAGTTTACTGTTTGTATCGGGAAATAAGAGCAAAAAAATTATTGAAATTGCGCTTAAAGGGTATACCAAAATTCCAATCACATGGACTGATTTAGTCAGAGAGGTTAGAAATAACAAAGTTGCCACCACCCAAGAAATAAATGAGATACTTGTAACTAACCCAAAAAATATTCCCTCTCCTTGCCAAAAATCTTTCAGAATGTAGGCATGAGAAATACACGCCGTCAAGAGCAACAGATTTGTAACTACTTTATGACGTTTAGTAATTTTATCAATCGCAAAATAGCGAGTTAATATGAGTGCCGCTAGCAAATAGGTTGCAAAAGGAAGAATGTAGAGAGGGGGCATCAATAACTCTGTTATCTTAAAACATATATAATACGATAATTTGATCTAAATGAATTGTAATGTTTGACAATTTATCTGACCGACTGTCCAAAAGTTTCAAGGCTCTTCAGGGTAAAAACAAGCTATCTGAAGCAAACATAAAAGATGCAATTCGAGAAGTAAGGCGCTCTCTATTGGAAGCCGATGTTGCTCTTGATGTCATTAAATTGTTTATAGATCGAGTCCAAGAAAAATCTATTGGATTAAAGGTAGCTGAAGGGTTAACACCTTCACAAGCTTTTATAAAACTGGTTGAGCAAGAACTAACAGAGATTATAGGTGGTGAAAATATTTCACTGAACCTTGCCACACAACCGCCTGCAATTATTATGCTGGCAGGACTTCAAGGTTCAGGTAAGACAACATCTATTGCAAAAATTGCGCACTATTTAAAAGAGCGAGAAAAGAAAAAAATTCTTGTTGTCAGTGCCGACGTATATCGACCTGCTGCGATTGAACAACTAGAGATATTAGCAGAGCAGGTTGGAGTTGATTTCTTTCCATCTAATCAAAATGATAAGCCTGAAGAGATAGTGCTAGAGGCTAAAAGACATGCCCAGAATCAATTCCATGATGTACTTTTAGTTGATACCGCTGGACGTTTGCATATAGATGAAGAGATGATGTCTGAAGTGAAATTGCTTCAGAAAAGAGTTAACCCGATAGAGACATTGTTCGTTGTTGACTCGATGACAGGCCAAGATGCAGCTCACACAGCAAAGGCCTTTGCAGACAGTCTGCCTTTGACAGGCATTATTCTTACTAAAACGGATGGTGATGCGCGTGGCGGTGCAGCCTTGTCTGCTAAGCATATAACAGGCAAACCAATCAAATTTTTAGGTGTCGGAGAAAAAAATGATGCTCTAGAGCCTTTCCATCCAGATAGAGTTGTTTCGCGACTCTTGGGAATGGGTGATGTCTTAACACTAGTAGAAGAAATATCACGTAAGGTAGACCAGAAAAAAGCGAAAAAAACTGTCCAAAAAATGTCGAAGGGTCGTTTTGATTTAGGAGATATGAAGGAACAGTTAATACAAATGCAGCAAATGGGAGGTATGGGATCTCTAATGGATAAAATGCCGGGTATGGGGAATATGACTCAAAGTGTAAAAAATAAAATTATAGATGATTCACAGAGTAAATTAATGATTGCCATTATAAACTCGATGACACCAAAAGAAAGAACACACATTAGCCTAATTAAGGGCTCAAGAAAGCAAAGAATTGCAAATGGTTCAGGAACAAATGTTCAACAAGTTAATAAGTTACTCAAGCAATTCGAAAAAATGCAAAAAACCATGAAAAAGATGAATAGCGGAAAAATGAAAAAAATGATGCAGCAAATGAATCAAATGCAGGGTGAAGAGGGAGTTCTTGATCTTTCTAAATTACCTGGAGGTTTGCCCGGAATGGGCGGGAAAAAGTTTCCATTCTAAGTAGACTTTTAAAGTACTAAATTCTATATATTTTTTTGACTCTGGAGCACAATATTTGGATGGTACAACTGATATAACTAGAACAATAATTATAGGTATTCCCACTGAAGAACAAAAGGATCGTTTCACAAGAGTTTTAAAAGGTCATATTGCTATTGCCCAGGCTCGTTTT
>CAZSHL010000068.1:0-7050 GCA_964606585.1 uncultured Piscirickettsiaceae bacterium | reverse complement strand
TCTCTGTCGCAACAAGCGAATCATGGACAGACAAAAATTCAGGTGAAAGACAAGATAGAACTGAATGGCATAGAGTAAGCTTGTATGGTAAATTGGCTGAAATTGCAGGGCAATATTTAGACAAAGGTTCTAAAGTTTATGTCGAAGGTAAATTGCAAACAAGAAAATGGCAAGATCAAAATGGTCAGGACCGATACACAACAGAGGTTGTGGTGAGTGGTTTTAATGGCACCCTGCAAATGCTTGATAAGAAGGATGATTCATCTACTAACACTTCAAATGCTTCTTCAAATCAAAAAGTGGCATCAAAGCCTAGTCAACATGAGGAGAGCATAAAACCTACCACTTCTGACGGAGATTTTGAGGACGACATACCTTTCTGATTGAGTAATAAATATTAGCACTTAAGTTTCTTATTTTTTATATTCTAAGACGACAAAAGCTGTTGTATATTTGCTCTCGTCCGAGATGCTCAGGTGTGCTTGATAAATCCCTTTTTCAACCAAGTATAGCCTTAATTTTTCGCTAGGAACGAAGTATGGCTTACCATTTTCGTTGCTTCTAATAGTTAAATCTTGGAAACCTACTATCCTACCGATGCCAGTTCCTATTGCTTTTGCAAAAGCCTCTTTAGCTGCAAAACGTTTTGCACAATATGCTGCACTATCAGCTTTATTGGTAAATAGAGCTATTTCATGTTCAGTCAAGATTTTATTAATAAAACTATCGCGATTTTTTTTGATAGCACGAGAAACTCGTTCAATACTAACTATATCGGTACCAACGCCATAAATCATAACTCTCTGGCCTCTAATATCAATGTTTTCATTTCACTAACTGCTCTTTCTAATCCTATAAAAACGGACCTGGCAACTATTGAGTGACCAATATTTAATTCAACAATTTCGTTAATTTTTGCAATAAGTCTAGTATTTTGCATTGTCAAGCCATGCCCTGCGTTAACCTGCAATCCCTGATTATGTGCATATTTGCTCAGCTCCTTAATTTGATTATATTTTCTAGCCTTTTCTTCAATATTAGTAGTATCTGCATAGTGACCAGTATGAATTTCAATAACAGGTGCTCCACAACTCAATGCGGCATCGATTTGTCTTTTATCAGCATCAATGAAAAGTGATGTTTGGATATTATTTTCCTTTAACTGCAAGCATATTTCAGTCATACGCGGTATTTGTGAAGCAACATCTAATCCACCTTCTGTTGTAAGTTCTTCCCTTTTTTCTGGAACCAGGCAACAGTCTTGTGGTTTAATTTGACTAGCAATTTTTAACATTTCATCGGTAGCAGCCATTTCTAAGTTCATTTTTGTATTGAGTGATAATCGAATTTCCTCAACGTCACTGTCTTGTATATGTCTTCTATCTTCACGTAAATGCAGTGTGATACTATCAGCCCCACTATCTTCGCAAATTAGTGCAGCCTCAAGCGGGCTTGGATAGTTTGTACCCCTAGCCTCTCTTAGAGTTGCAACATGATCTATATTAACACCTAAATATATACTCATAATTGACAATTAATTTGTAATAAACAATTCTCTACTCTTTAGTGGTTTTTCTCCCAGCAAAGGCTTTAATCTTCTACGATTCAATTTTTTTAAAACAGTCAATTGCTCAGTATTTGGTTTAGATTTTATTTGACTGCTTAACTGAAGTATAGTTTTACCTAATATTTTACCATTTTCACTTTTAATCAAGCCTTCGAAGTCAACAAAACTATAGTTAAGGTCAGGCTTGATTTGATTGCCTTGAGAGTCCAGTTTAAGTTCAATTCCATAACCTAGATCATTAAGCAAAAAGTTTTCAAATTGTCTTAAGGAGAATTCTTTATCAACTTTGTCATTGGCTGATAAATTATTGATGTACTTATAGTATTGATCAAATAAATTTGGATGAGCTTCTTCATCCGGTAATAGCCTAGATAACAATTCATTTACATAAAGACCTAAAACCAAATCATTTCCAATAAATCGTCTTGATGTGTCTAATATTTCCAAGTTTGTTAACGATTTAAGCTCACTTCTGCCTTTGAAAGAAATACTAAGATACTGAAACATCTGAAGGGAAATTTGATTTTTTCTTGCACCGCGAGCAATGAGCCGTGTTTTTCCGTATTCACGAGTAATAAAGTCTAGTAATAACGAACTTCCCTGAAATGTTCTGCGGTGTATTAAAAAGGCAGGTGTTAATTCGATATTAGTCATAACCTAGAGACGTCAATGTTTTTTTGTCGTCATTCCAGCCTTTTTTGACTTTAACCCATAATTCTAAAAAAACTTTTTTGTCTAAGAATCCCTCAATGCTTAGTCGAGACTCTTCACCTATTTTTTTTAGCATGCGACCTTTATTTCCTATAATAATGCTTTTTTGTGATGATTTATCAACAAAAATTCTTGCCGAAATGCGATACATTTTCCCATCTAATTCAAACTTTTCAATTTCGACTGTAAGCTCATATGGTAGTTCATTAGAAAGGTTTCTTATTAATTTTTCACGTATAAACTCTGCTGCAACAAAACGTTCAGATCTGTCTGTTATATAGTCATCTTCAATGATCGCCTTTCTATTTGGTAGGTATTTTAGTATAATATTTTTTAAAGCTTTTGTATGTAAATTCTCAAAGGCAGAAAGTGGGTATACCTCGTCTACATGTATCTTTTTTTCAATTTTATCTATATATGGCAAAACAAGATCATTGCTTTTTAGTTTGTCAATTTTGTTGACACAAAGTATGACAGGAATTTCAGTTTTCTTAATATGCTCAAGAACTCTTTCATCTTCTTTTGTCCACTTATTTACTTCAACTAGCCACAAGATAATATCAACATCTGCAAAACTAGAGCTAGCAGCCCTATTCATATAAGAATTGATGGCCTTATTATTTCCAATATGGATTCCAGGCGTATCAACAAAGATCATTTGATATTTGCTTTGGGTATCTATGGCATTAATTCGATGTCGAGTTGTCTGTGGACGATGAGATGTTATAGATATTTTTTGACCTAGCAGCTCATTAATTAGAGTAGATTTACCGACATTAGGTTTTCCTACTACAGCTATTAGTCCAGACTGAAAATTCATAACTTTTAAATCTTTTCTATAAGGGCTTCAGCACAAGCTTGTTCTGCCCTTTTGATACTTTTGGCGCTTCTTTCAACTTGAATGTTTTCATTTACAAGTGAGCAGCGTACTGTGAAAACGGCATCATGATCATTACCTCTAGTTTCAAATAGAACGTATTTTGGTAATTCTGACCCTCTTTTTTGTAATATTTCTTGTAATTGAGACTTAAAGTCTTTTAGAGAAGCGTCAGGATTTGTTTCGGTTAGCAATTCTTTATATAGATCTAGTGTGACTCTGGTAACCGTTTTATAGTCAGAATCAAGAAATATTGCGCCCAGGATGGCTTCAAATGAATCTGCTAGAATTGATTCTCTCCGAAAACCACCACTTTTGAGCTCACCTTGTCCTAGAATTAATTGCTCTGAAAGTTCAATTTCTTGAGCTAGTTTTGCAAGTGTCTTACCTCTAACTAAATTAGAGCGAAGACGAGACAATTTGCCTTCGTCAATTAATGGAAAGCGTTGATATAGTTCCCTTGAAATGATTGAACCTAAAACGCTATCACCTAAAAACTCCAGCCTTTCGTTATTTTTCTTGCTAACACTTCTATGCGTTAGAGCTTGCTTTAGCAAGTTGATATCATTAAATTTATAGTCAATGTTTATTTGTAGTTTATCCATAAATAAACCAAGTCAATTTATACTGCAACTGGCGCATGTATAGGTGCATCATGAATGTAATTACAAAATTCAAAATCAGCAAAGCTATAGCTAAAAATATTTTCAGGTTTTCTTTTAATAATTAGTTCAGGTAAAGCTTTAGGAGACCTGCTTAATTGCTCATCGACTTGATTTAGGTGGTTGGAGTAAATATGACAATCACCACCGCTCCATACAAAATCACCAACCTCGAGATTACATTGTTGCGCAACCATATGAGTAAGCAAGGCATAGGAGGCTATATTAAATGGAACACCAAGAAAAATATCGGCACTGCGCTGATAAAGTTGACATGACAAGCGATTTTTTGCAACATAAAACTGAAAAAGAGTATGGCATGGTTGTAGAGCCATATTGGATAGCTCACCTACATTCCAGCTCGAAACTAAAATTCGTCTAGAGTCAGGTGAATTATTAATGAGATTAATCGCTTCAGAAATTTGATCAATAACTTGTCCGTCCGGCGATTTCCAACGTCTCCATTGTGCTCCATATACAGGTCCTAGTTCACCGTTTTGATCTGCCCATTCGTTCCAAATATTGACATTGTTGTCATTAAGATATTTAATATTTGTGTCACCATTAATAAACCATAGAAGTTCGTGGACAACTGAAGGCAAATGTATACGTTTAGTAGTGACCAAAGGAAAACCATTATTTAAGTCAAATCTCATCTGATGACCAAAACGACTTAATGTGCCAGTTTTTGTTCTGTCAGTCTTAATATCTCCGGTCTCTCTTACAAGTCGTAAAAAGTCTAAATATTGTTTCATATTTTATTCTCTTTTTGTTGGACATTATAAAGTAGAAAGATGCCAAAAATAATCATTGGTAGGCTCAATAATTGACCCATGGTTAGCCAGCCAAATGCAAGATATCCAATCTGTATATCAGGTAATCTAACAAACTCAACTAAAAATCTAAAAAGGCCATAAAAAATCAAAAAGAGCGCTGAAGGCGTTGCTATCGGTTTGGGCTTGCTTGTATAAAACCATAAAATAAAAAATAAAACAATGCCTTCTAAAAACGCTTCCATAAGTTGTGTAGGATATCGGTAAGCCCATTCACCTGAATAACTGAGAGAGTATACTCCCCAAAAACTACTAGTAGTTTTACCCCAAAGCTCTCCATTAATATAGTTCCCAATCCTGCCAAAAAATAAACCTAGTGGCACTAGTGGTGCTATAAAGTCGGTTGTTTGAAAAAACGTTTTTTCTTTTTTGCGATTAAAAAGCATCATTGAGATTAGCACCCCAATGAAGCCCCCATGAAAAGACATACCGCCATTTTGAAAACTAAAAAATATTAATGGATTATCAATAAAGCTAGTTAAATTGTAAAAAATTAGATAGCCGAAACGTCCACCAATCACAGCACCAATAGCGCCATAAAAGACTAAATCATCAACATCTTTTCTTTCCCAAAACTGGTTATTTTTTACTCTTACTATTCCTAGCACATAAGCAGTAATGAATGCGAGCAAATACATTACACCATACCAATAGATTTTTGCAAAACCTAAATCGAAGATGACGGGGTCAATGCTAATATATTTCATAATCTATAAATTGAAAATTATAAGGTAGAACATATCATTTAATATTGTTAAGTTAAGAAAGTTATATATAAACATTAATGAAAAAATTTAAAATTCGTGTAGAGATTATTAAAATATTATCAACAGTAGTGAGTGAATTTTATATTCTTTTTTTGATATAAAGGGTGTGCAGGTTGTCCAGATTTATTAATTTTTAAGCACATGAGATTTGGAATAAGTTTGATAACTTCTTTGTCTCTATTTTGTAGTGAACCAAAATTCCCCCACGCAGCTACAGATAATTTAGCCCTTTTTGACAGTTCAATGATATGTTTATCATTTTCCTTGCCGATGGGATATTTCGTAAGTTTTAGCTTAGAAGGTGTTGTTGTACTGTAAGCAAATAGATTGACCATTAAGAGACCTCCAAAACCCCAATCATTTGCATAATTGATACATCTGCGTATCGTTGGATCATCTATCTTATCGTCTGC
Organism: uncultured Piscirickettsiaceae bacterium; assembly: GCA_964606585.1. Lineage (GTDB taxonomy): Bacteria > Pseudomonadota > Gammaproteobacteria > PS1 > Pseudothioglobaceae > Pseudothioglobus. The sequence goes on along the minus strand of CAZSHL010000068.1, from coordinate 1,220 downwards.
AGTGGAAGGATTTAATCCTATAAATAAAACAATACTCTTATTTTTTTCCCAAATACGAGTAAGCGAATATCTATAGTTACGGCAATTAGAAAAAGTTGCTTCGCTATAGATCAAAACGCCCATTCATAGGCATGAAGTGCAGCTGCACCACCTGTATGAATAAATAGAATTTTTTCTGAATTTTGAAAATACCCGTTTTGTATTAGGTCTATCAGTCCAGCAAACGCCTTTCCTGAATATACAGGGTCTAACAATATAGCTTCCTTTTTTGCCAGCAAATTGACGGCATCATTCATGCCTTTAGTTGGTACTCCATAGCCTCCACCAACATATCCATCAAAGACTTCAACATCTTCACGTTTGGGTTTATCACACTCTATATAGTTGCAACAATCTTGAGCTAGCTTAAAGACTTTTTCTTCTTGGTCTAGCTTTTTGTCTTTGACACTTATACCTAGTATTTTGATATTACTTTTGTAATAGGTTTTACCAACTACTGTGCCTGAATGTGTACCACCACTCCCACTCGCAAGGACAATGTGAGTAAAAATATTTTCTTTGTCATATTCAACAATTTCTCGCACGCATTCAACATAACCAAGCTCTCCAATAAGATTGCTTCCTCCAACGGGTATATAGTATGGAGTTTCTCCATTGTTTTTTCTTTCATTCATTATCTCTTCAGCATAGTCCTTTACATCTCGATCTCTAGGGCAAATAACAATTTCAGCACCAAAGAGTTTTTCAAGAAAAACATTTCCCGAAGTCATGTAAGCATCAGGTGCGTTAGTAAGTCTTTGCTCTAAAACAATAAGGCATTTTAAGTCTAGCTTTGCACAAGCAGCTGCAGTTTGGCGAGTATGGTTTGATTGAACGGCTCCAACTGTAACAACAAGAGTAGCTTTATTATTTAATGCATCAGGCATTAAGTACTCCAGTTTTCTCGTTTTATTGCCACCTGTTGCTAACCCAGTACAATCATCTCTTTTGATATAGATATCGGGACCTTTTAAATACTCTGAGATATTGTTTAAATGTTCAATTGGAGTCGGAAAATGACCTAACTGCATTCTATTAAACTTATTCGCCATAATTAATAACCCACTTTTAATTTTGAAAAAAGCTACTATTATAGTTTTAATTAAAATATATAGTAAGAAAAATATGGTGCGCCCGAGGTGATTCGAACACCCGACCTTCGGCTTCGGAGGCCGACACTC
>CAZSHL010000067.1:0-7139 GCA_964606585.1 uncultured Piscirickettsiaceae bacterium | reverse complement strand
AGTTAAATTCTCTAGTATTTAATTCCAAGTACTCGTCCCAAAATTCTTTAATCTCACCTCTGCATAATTCATTAGAAGTTAAATCTTTATTTAGATTATTAGAAATATCATTAGAGTTTATCTTTTGCTGAGGACAGTCGTATATATCATTATCAACATCTTGTTGATTAGAGTATTGCGCTATATTTTCATTAATTGGAAATATTGATAGAAGATCATCTAATTTTGGTGGACTTAGAATTTTTTCAACATAACACTTATAAAGCCTATGTCCAAGTGGGAGTGTCTTAGCAATTTCTTTGTAATTATTAAGCTTAAACTCGCTATTTGGAATCTCTAAAAAGTCTCCTAAGCCCCATTCAGCAGCAATTAACCAATATGCAAACTCAGTTGTAATAACTTTGTTAAATCCCTCTCTGTCACCGCTATTTAAGATTTCTCTATAGTCTGAAATGTTATATATACCTTTATCTATAGCTTCTTGCGATGCAAGGCTAATTAAAGATGAAGGGTTTTGCCAATCCCAATCAGAAAATTGAATTGTAAAAGCTACATTAGTTATAGTATGAAGTAAGTGTTCAATCACTTCATTAATTTGACTCTTATTACCTTTTTTGTACTCCCAAATATAATCAGTTACATTATCTCTAAATGGCCCATTTTCTATAGTTCTCGAATGTGGCAGTCTATCAAAACTAATATTAAATTTATTTTCATAATATTCTGGATTTCGCATACCTATTCTTTGATAGATAAAATTATCTTTACTAATATCTAAATACTGAGTTCTCATTTCATAATCTATCTTTTTATTGTCTTCCAATAACAATAAATAAACTTTCCCAACGTTTAATAGAAAGTCATTTGAAACTTCTTCCAATGAAAAGAATCTAAGGTTTTTAACATCAATGTATTTGATAAAAGGATTAAATTGTTGGCTATTATAGATCTTAAAGGATGATTTATTTGATACTGCTATAGATGATTGAATCAAACCAATAGTTAAAAAAAGGCAGAAAAATATTTTTTTCATACCATTTTCTTGATTTCTTTGATGATGATACTCATGCCGATATTTATCTTATTAGTGTTAATAGCAGAATAACCGAGATGTATATAATTTTTTGGGCATTCTTTATCAAAAAATGACACATCACCAGATCTAAGTACTACACCTTTTTTAAGCACAGCTTTACAAAGGTCTTCTGCATTGACAGATTCAGGAAGCTTGATCCAAAAGTTTGAACCGCCAGCTGTTGGTGTGCATGACAATAAAGGTTCATCTTTAATTTTTTTATTTATCAACCCCCATCTCTCTTTGTTGATTCTTTGAATTTTAGTGAACATATTATGATAATGACCGAGACCAATAAACAATGCAACGGAATTTTGGTTATTAGCCGGTATATGCCTCAACATAAGTCTTCTAAGTGCTCTAGCTTCATTAATAAACCTTTTAGGTGCAACCATGTAGCCTAAACGCAAACCTGGAGCGAATGCCTTTGAAAAACTACCGACATAAATTACGTTGTTATTTTTGTCAAGACTTTTTAATGATGGATTTGGTTTTTTTTGAAAGTTTATTTCGGCCTCATAGTCGTCCTCAATAATAACAGTATTGTTGTTTTGAGCATATTTAAGCAATTTATCCCTTCTTGTTAAGCTCATAGTCACGCCGGTAGGATATTGATGACTGGGCGTTGTGTATACAAGGTTCAAACTAGAATTTATAGAGTCTACCATCAAGCCTTCATTATCAACTTGAATCGGAACAATATTTTCAGTTTGAAAGCTCAGTAGATTTCTAACATCAGGATACCCAGGATTTTCGATACCTACAATTGTATCCTCTTTAACTAATAGACTTGAAATAATATATATTGCATTTTGACTCCCTGATGTAATCAGTATTTCATCATTGTTAGCCCATATACCCCTTTTGGGGAGTACTTTAGACTGAATTTCATTAATTAGAGATGGATCGTCGCTATCAACGTGGTCCATATTCCATTTTTTGATTTCGGGAACTGTAGAAGAGTGTCTCACTACTTCGCGCCACTCATAAAAAGGAATTAAGCCTTGGTCTAACTGACCTACAATAAATGGATAAGGATATTTTTGCCAATCCTCTAATTTCTGTATATTTGTTTTTCCTGAAGGTTTTTTAGTTATCAAATTTTCTAGCCAAACTGGTGGATTTAAATTTTCAGTATTATTGGCCTGAATTTCTGAATAGTTGTCGTATAACTTTTTATTAACAAAATAACCACGCCTTTCTCTAGCAACTAGATAGCCATCAAACTCCAATTCTTTATAGGCAGCAATAATTGTGTTTCTTGCAACATTTAACTCATTTGCAAGGTTTCGAGAAGACGGTAATGGCTCATCTGGTCGAATTAAGCCTTTAGTTATGGCGTCGATTAGCTGCTGACGAATTTGCAATTGAAGCGTACGAGGTTTGTCGTGCTTCAGTGAAAAAAAATGGTTCCACATGTCATTCATAATTCTGGCTTATTAATCTTAAGTTTTCTGGTTCTATAAAATAACTTCAATATAGCTCGCAATACTTTACAATTCGAGTTATATATTAGATATATTGGTATTCATGGCTAAAGACACAATTATACAAAATGATAAAGAGCATGTTTGGCATCATTTAACGCAACACAAAGCTTTCGAGTCTAGTGACCCTATTGTGCTTACAAAAGGAATAGGGATGTATGTTACAGACACTCTAGGAGATGAATATCTTGATGCAACCTCTGGGGGTGTATGGACTGTTAATCTAGGTTTTGGTAGGGAGGCTTTAGTTCAAGCTGTTAACACTCAATTATCAAAGATTCCATATTTCGCGGGAGTTCTTGGAAACGAGCCCGCAGCTCGATATGCAAAAGAGTTGACTTCAATTATGCCTGGTCTAGATCGAGTTTATTATTCTAATTCAGGTTCAGAGGCTAATGAAAAAGGCTACAAACTCGTTCGACAGCTTGCTCATTTTCATAATCAGGGAAAAAAACATAAAATCATCTATAGAGACCGTGATTATCATGGTACTACGATAGGAGCTATGAGCTCTTCAGGTCAAATACAAAGAACCAAACAATATGGACCTTTTGCGCCGGGATTTATTGAAATGCCCAACTGTTGTTGTTATAGATGTCCATTTGGCAAGAAATACGGTGAATGTAATATTGAATGTGCCCATGCACTCGAAGATATTATTAAAAGAGAAGATCCTGATACAGTTGGTTCAGTGGTTCTTGAATCCATAACGGCTGGAGGCGGAGTTATACCACCTGTGCCAGAATATTTCCCTATCATCGAGTCAATCTGCAAAAAATATGATGTCTTGCTTCATATCGATGAAGTTGTTTGTGGTCTTGGCAGAACTGGAAAGTGGTTTGGTTACCAGAATTATGAAGTTCAGCCAGATATTGTTACTATAGCCAAGGGATTGGCTGCTGGTTATGCGGCAATTTCAGTGACAGTTACTACACAGAAAATTTTCGAAGCTTTTAAGGAAGAGCCTTCCAATCCTGATAGCTATTTCAGAGATATATCAACCTTCGGAGGTTGTACCGCTGGTCCTGCTGCAGCCCTAGAAACTCTGAATATAATTAAAGAAGAAAACATTCTTGAAAATATAAATAGTGTTGGTAATTATTTAAAAGACAAATTACATGAACTGGAAGATAAACATCAAATTATTGGTGAAGTGCGTGGAAAAGGTTTGTTTTGCGGCCTTGAGCTCGTCAAGGACAGAAAAACAAAGGAACCTGTAGATGAAATAATACCGATGGCAATTGTAGCTCACTGCTTAAAAAACAAGGTCATGATTGGGAGAACCAACAGATGCTTTGAATTTAATAATAATGTACTAATGTTCAGTCCAGCGTTTGTATGTACCAATAATAAAGTCGATATAATTATCGATGCTGTTGATAAGGCCATTCAAGATAACACATAATTTCTAAATATAATAATTGGGGGATATTAACCATGATAATAGGGGTACCTAAAGAAATAAAAAATCACGAATACAGAGTTGGCTTAACACCAAGAAGTTCTAGAGAATTTGTAGGAAATGGCCACAAAGTCATCGTTCAGAGTAATGCAGGTGAAGGCATCGGTTGTAGTAATGACGACTATATTGCTAGCGGAGCTGAAATAGCATCTACAGCTGAAGAAGTTTTTGCCTCTACTGATATGATTGTAAAAGTTAAGGAACCTCAAGCTAATGAAATTGCTATGCTTAGGGAAGATCAAATTCTTTATACCTACCTCCATCTTGCTCCTGACCCAGCCCAAACGAAAGGTTTGGTAGAAAGTGGAGCCATTTGTGTAGCCTATGAAACAGTCACTTCACCTAATGGCGGTTTACCTTTATTAGCTCCAATGTCAAAGGTGGCTGGAAGAATGGCGGTCCAGGCTGGTGCTCACTTTTTAGAACACCCTAATGGTGGCATGGGAGCTTTACTCGGTGGTGTACCAGGTGTTAATCCTTTAAAGGTTGTTATTCTAGGTGGAGGAGTGGTTGGCGCTCATGCAGCCCATATGGCTGTTGGTATGGGAGCTGATGTATGTGTACTTGACAATAATCCTGATACGCTAGAAAAGCATTGGCAACAATTCGGTCGTAGCACCAATACCGTTTTTTCAACTCGTAGCACTGTTGAAGAGTACGTTCTTAAAGCTGACCTTGTTATTGGAGGTGTCTTGATACCAGGCGCAGAAGCACCCAAATTAGTTACAAAGGATATGATTAAGGCAATGAAACCCGGTTCAGTCGTTGTTGATGTTGCAATTGATCAGGGCGGTTGTTTCGAAACTTCAAAACCAACAACTCATGATGACCCTACATATATCGTTGACGATGTAGTTCATTATTGTGTAGCAAATATGCCAGGAGGTGTTCCTAAAACCTCAACCTTTGCTTTAAATAATGTAACGCTACCATTTGGTATTAATATTGCTAATAAAGGCATAAAACAAGCCCTTCTTGATGACGAACATCTCAGAGCTGGTTTGAATGTATATAAAGGTCAAGTAACTTGCCCTGAGGTTGCCAAAGATTTGGGTTATGAATATGTTTCAGCACTTGAAGTTTTAAAATAACTTTTAATAAAAGGAGAAAAAAATATGGCAAAAATGACCGCAAGCGAGGCCTTTGTAGAAACTATGGTTGCAAATGGTGTTAAGGATATATTTGGAATTATGGGTTCGGCTTTTATGGATGCAATGGATATTTTTGAACCTGCCGGTATTCGTTTAATTCCAGTTGTACATGAACAAGGTGCAGCTCATATGGCTGACGGGTATTCACGCGTAAGTGGTAAACATGGAGTATGTATTGGACAGAATGGTCCAGGTATCTCAAATTGTGTGACTGCTATTGCTGCAGCTTATTGGGCCCATAGTCCAGTAGTTATCGTAACACCTGAGGCTGGTACTGGAGGTATTGGACTAGGCGGATTCCAAGAAACAAACCAGTTACCAATGTTTCAGGAATTTACCAAGTACCAGGGCCATGTAGTGAATCCTATGAGAATGGCAGAATTTACTGGACGTTGCTTTGATAGAGCTATGAGCGAAATGGCACCAGCACAACTAAATATTCCTCGTGACTATTTCTATGCTGAAGGCGAGTTTACTATTCCCCAGCCACGACGAATCGATCGTGGAACTGGTGGCGAAGAGACTTTAAACAAAGCGACTGACTTGATTTCAAAAGCTACTTTTCCCATTATCGTTTCTGGTGGCGGAGTTGTTATGGCAGACGCAGTTGAAGAGTGCAAGAATTTAGCTGAAAGATTAGGTGCACCAGTTGTTAATAGTTATCTTCATAATGACTCCTTTCCTGCTAGCCATAAATTATGGTGTGGACCTTTGGGATATCAGGGATCAAAGGCTGCAATGAAACTCATCTCTAGAGCTGATGTTGTTATCGCGTTAGGGACTCGTTTAGGTCCATTTGGCACCTTACCTCAGCATGGAATGGATTATTGGCCAAAAGACGCTAAAATTATCCAAATTGACTCTGATCATAAGATGCTTGGTCTTGTAAAACCTATTACAGTAGGTATTTGTGGCGATGCAAAAGCGGTAGCTAATGTGCTTTGTGGAAAGTTATCAACCAAAGAACTTTCTTGTGATGCTACAAAATATGATAGAGCTGAAATAATTGCCGAGGAAAAATCAGTATGGGAACTTGAACTTGATGAATGGATTCATGAGACCGATTCTTACAGTATGGATATGATTGCAGATAAAGAAGAGGGTTGGTTGCATCCAAGACAAGTGCTACGAGAACTGGAAAAAGCTATGCCAGAAGATGTTATGGTTTCAACGGATATCGGTAATATTAATTCAGTTGCTAACAGTTATTTACGTTTTGAAAAACCTCGTAGCTTCTTTGCAGCAATGAGTTGGGGTAACTGTGGATATGCTTTTCCAACAATAATCGGAGCAAAAGCTGCAGCTCAACATAGACCAGCTATCTCTTATGCAGGTGATGGAGCATGGGCAATGAGCATGGTGGAGACTATGACGTGTGTACGTCACGATATTCCGGTTACTGCAGTGGTATTCCATAATCGCCATTGGGGTGCAGAAAAGAAGAATCAAGTTGATTTCTATGACAGACGATTCATTGCAGCTGAACTAACTGACCAACACTTTGTTAATATTGCTAAGTCAATGGGGGCTGAGGGTATTCGAGTCGATAAACTAGAAGATGTTGGTCCTGCATTGAAAAAGGCCATTGATATGCAAATGAACGAAAGAAAGACAACAATTATTGAAATTATGTGCACGCGTGAACTCGGCGATCCGTTCAGGAAAGATGCTTTGAGCAAACCAGTTCGTCATTTGGCTAAATATAAAAACTACGGCAGCAATTCGAAACACCGTTAAACTGTAATTATTTTTTGTTGGGCAGGTTTTCCTGCCCTAACAAACAGTTCTTGTACTTCGTTGTTAGAATCTATTGATGTTAAGAAAGATTAACTTATTTTATTTAAGCGCATCAAGTCCTGCTTGTGCCACAATTATATCTTGGTCAGAACTGCCAGAACTACAACCAATTCCACCAACAATCTGACCGTCAACAAAAAGCGGTAAGCCACCACCAACTACACAAA
>CAZSHL010000066.1:0-7223 GCA_964606585.1 uncultured Piscirickettsiaceae bacterium | reverse complement strand
AACTAGCATACTCAGCTGTATCTAGAATTAAGTGGAAAGGAAGTTATTTTCGAAAAGACATTGGCTTTAGAATAATCAAATAGGATTTATGTATCTATTTTCCGTTTATCTTCTAATAACCTAGAATGGGTGAAAATCCTAAAAAGGCCCCTTCTTTTGTTTAAATTATCAAATAATATGAAATTTTTATTAGTCAATCTTTTCTAGAATTTTCTTTAAAGCAACATCAACGCTAAATATTTTCTCAACTAGTGAATTGCTTCCGATTGATTTTTTTGATCTAAAGGATTCTTCAAGAAAACTACTTGCAGCCTTTGCAAAACTATTATCATCACCATTCTCTACGACTATCCCAGCATTATTTTCATTTATTATTCTTATAATATCATTACCCTGATTAACCGAGCCTAAGATTGGGATTCCCATCCTTGCATAGTTGAGTATTTTTCCAGGTATGTTGTGTCCTCTAGTATTTTTATTGAGCGAAATTAAGCCAATATCAATCTCAGTTAAATAATCCATATATATTTTCTGTTCCACTCCTTCAGCAAAAATAATATTCTCATTTAAATTCTTTCTTTGAATCATTTTGAAAATTTTCTCCCTCTCAGTTCCTGTACCTAGAATTACAAAAATTACATTATTTATTTGCTTCATATTTTCTGCCAGTCTAACAATATTCTCAACATCTTGGCCAACTCCGATATTGCCACCATAGAAAAAGATTATTTTTTCATATAAGTCATATTTTTCTCTGATTGAATTTCTTTTCTCAGTCTTTGTTGCTTTGTTAGCAACCCAATTAATAAGGAGCTCGGTTTTAGTAGCATGATTAACATGTCTTTTGTTAAATTGTTCAACTATTGATGGCGCCTCTAATCCAATATTTGTAGCAGCTTTGTAGTTCAGCTCTTCAAAAAATCTAAAGAACTTATGTACGAAGCTATTTTCTCTAATTAAGCCACACTCTACTGCCCATTGAGGAAAGATATCTCTGAGAATCAAATAATTTTTCACTTTTAGCTTCTTCCTCAAATAACTAACGTATGGGCCATAGAAAATTGTAGGAGAGTAAGTTATTAAATATTCTGGAGGATTATCTCTAATAAATCCTCTCAATGAAAAATAGCAAGTTACTGATAGGATTAATTCATTAAATGTGCGTAAAATTCTGTTAGAAACTTTAGTATCAGGACTTTTAAAAAATACTACTTTTTGATCATTGACGATTTTAATTTCGTAAGGAAATTTAACTTGTGGACTGGGGACAATTATATATATCTCATGACCAGATGCAGAAATCTGCTCTGCTAGTTCACTTATTAATTGAGCTGTAGCACTTTGACTACTAGGATAGTAGTCACCCACAAATATGTAGATTCTTTTATGTTTTTTCATTCCTAGGAAATTTCATAGTGAGGATAATCAGATTTCCTCGAAACAATGTCGTCTATCATCTCTTGAATAATTTTCTCATAGTTGACTTCTGTTTTATAAAAAAATTCATAGGAATCTATTAAAGCTTTATTATGTGCTGGTCCATCAGTCTGAGTAATTTTAAGATCTTTTTTTGTTTTATCATTAATTATCTTTAATAGGTGATATTTTGAGATGGGAATACTTGAAGTAAGATTTCTAAGGCCATACACCTCATTTTCAATAGACCATTTTATAGCTTTTGCTAATTCTAGTGTCGTCACTCCAGACCATAATGATTTTTTATAGCCAAATATTTCATCATTCTGATTCATAAACCAATGAAATAATTCAAATCCGTCATCATAATAATCAGGGCCAATAACTGATGTTCTAATAGTCAAATTTCTGTTGTCATTTACTTCACTTAAACTTTTTGTTTTACCATAAATATTTGTTGCATCTTTCTCAGCATGTTCACTATAAGGTCCGTTTTTTCCTGAGAAGACGCAGTCTGAAGAAATCTGAGTAAATTTGAATTTAAATTCTTTAGATAACTCCTGTAAGGATAAAGGTAGAAGAGCATTCAATTTTATTGCGTCTATAGGCCTTCTTTCGGAATCTTCTATTAACAAACCTGAGCAATTTATTACAAAGTCAGGTTTTACGCTTTTTAGTAATTTTTTTAAATTTGATAAGTTTCTTAGATCCTCTACAATTGTTTCTGAATTCAATAACCTTCTAGAAACACCAATCACATCAAAAGAGGAATCAGAAGAAATCACTTGAAATACCTTATGGCCTATCATGCCTGTGACACCAAGAACTAATATTCGGGTCATTAACTAAATTTCTTCCAAGTTTCTCTGTTTATATAGTGATAGTACGAAAGAATAACTCTCAGCACCTTCAAAGAAACATTGTCTACGTCATAATCTTTGACAATTTTATGTTTTTTACCAGGAGCAGTAACTACTGAAATTGCATTGATGATATCGTTACTATCCAGTCCCGACATAACTAATGTTCCTTCATCCATTCCTTCAGGCCTCTCATGAGCTTGCCTAATGGTAATTGCAGGTATGCTAAAAATTGATGATTCCTCAGCGATAGTTCCGCTGTCTGAAACAGTGCAGAAAGAATTCATTTGAAGCTTATTATAATCAAGGAAACCATATGGCTTAGAGTAAACTATTAGTTTATTTTTGTTCTCATACCCCTGATCTTCCATTTTCTTTCTTGTTCGAGGATGAGTGGATACCATAATTGGGTAGTTATATGTCTCTGCTATAATATCCAGTGAGCGGATTAGATTCTCAAAATTTTTCTTCGAATCTACATTTTCCTCTCTGTGAATACTTACTAGAAAATATTTATTCTTCTCTAGGCTTAGTTCTTCTAAAATTTTTGACCCCTTTATGCCCTCCATATTTGCCTGAATAACTTCTTTCATTGGGGAGCCTGTTTTTATTATTCTGTCAGGAGAGATGCCTTCTTGGATTAAATAGGTTCTAGCTTGTTCAGACAGAGGCATATTTATATCGCTCAAATGATCAACAATTTTTCTATTAATCTCTTCAGGTACCCTTAAATCAAAACATCTATTGCCGGCCTCCATATGAAAGATTGGTACCTTTCTTCTTTTTGCTGAAATAACACATAAGCAGCTATTTGTATCGCCATAAAGTAAAAGGGCGTCAGGATCAATTTTTTCAATAAGCTTATCTGACTTTGCAATTATATCCCCAATAGTTTCAGCTGCTGTTCCTTTTATTGCTTCGAGAAAATGATCAGGTTTTCTTAAGCCCAAATCTTCAAAAAATACCTCGTTTAGTTCGTAGTCATAATTTTGACCTGTATGAACGAGTATGTGCTCTGAATGCTGATCAAGTAGCTTGATTACTTCACTCAGCTTGATAATCTCAGGCCTAGTGCCAACAACCGTTAAAATCTTCAATTTTTTCATGTTTTGTAGAGAGGTAACTTTCTGAGCAATTTTATCATTCCTTCAGTATCAAGTCTTTTTGTATTATATGAACTGTATTCATTAATTGTTGGCGCTTCCTTCACTCCAATCTCAAAATACTTTTCATAATTTAAATCTCTTTCATCAACTGGTATTCGATAGTATTTTCCTTCATCCGCAGCCACTAGCATCTCTTCTCTGCTGCATAAAACTTCGTGGGATTTCTCGCCATGTCTAGTACCAATCTCTTTGATTTCATGATTCGGTTTATTTCTTATAGAAAGGATTGCTTTAATTAAATTTTCAATTGTGCTTGCTGGTGATTTTTGGACAAAAATATCGCCATTGTTTCCTTTATCAAAAGTATGCACTACCAAATTAACAGCATCATCCAATGTCATCATAAATCTCGTCATATTCATATCTGTAACAGTAATAGGCTTATTACTTAAAATCTGTTGGTCAAAAAGAGGGATAACTGACCCTCTTGAGGCCATCACATTACCATATCTTGTAATGCATATTTTCATATTTCTTGGAGCATTTCTTGATGTGGCTAATATTACTTTTTCCATCATAGCCTTAGATGTTCCCATAGCATTTATTGGGTAGACAGCTTTATCTGTGCTGAGGCATATTATCTTTTCTATACCATGTGATATAGCTGTCTCTAAGACATTGGAAGTGCCAAGAATATTAGTTTTAACTGCTTCCAAAGGATGAAACTCACAAGAAGGTACCTGCTTAAGTGCAGCAGCATGAAAAATATAATCAACACCACGCATCACGTTAGATAATGTTCCTACCTCCCTAACATCTCCCAAGTAAAATTTTATTTTATGGTTGCGATATTGCTTTCTCATATCATCTTGCTTTTTCTCATCGCGTGAGAAAATCCTGATTTCCTTTATGTCTGAATCTAGAAATCTTTTTAAAACCGCATTACCAAATGAGCCAGTACCTCCGGTTATCAATAATGTCTTACCCTTAAACAATTGTTTCTCCAAGTTTCATATTATTAAGAAACGATATGATAATCTTTTGAGTTGTTTATGTATAGACAGCTACAACCAATGAATGTATTTGCTACAGTAAAAATAAATATAATTTTGCTCATACCCTTTATGTCAAATCAGTATATTCTTTTTCTATTTCCACAAGAAAATCGAATGTATTTCTGGCGCAATGCTCCCATGAATATTTACCAGCCTTATCGAAGGCAGCCTGAGCCAGTTTTCTTCTTAATTCAATAGAATTAATAAGATTGGTCAATGAAGCAGCTATAGATTCTGGCTGCTCAGGATCAAAATAGACACCTGCATCACCTAGGATTTCTGGCATCGGTCCTCGGTTAGAGCTTGCAATAGGTAATCCTGCGGCCATTTTTTCCAAAAGGATGTTAGGCATATTCTCACAGCTTGAAGGAAATAGGCCAAGATCAGCATTTGCATATATAGCATGAAGCTCATCATGTGGTATAACGCCATGGTAGTTCACCCACTGCTTTTTAGAATCATGCTCATTAATTGATTTCTCGAGCCGCTTCATGGCAGGAGGGTAAGTTGGTCCTACAAGATCGAGCGATAATGGCCAACCGTATTGCTCCCGGAGCTTGGCAATTGCTTCAACTAAGTGCCACTGATGTTTGTATTGATGAATGCTCGAAACATAAAGGAGTTTAAATGGATTGGAGTCAGAACAGGATTCGATGGTACGTTGAGTTCGGGGAGACATAAGAAACTGGTTTTGTATACCATGTGGAATAATAACTGACAGGCCCCGAAGCTTTCCTGTAATAATCTCTACACCTTGTCTTGCATATTCAGTCAAGAAAATAACCCCATCTGAATATCGAAAGCTACGTGACTGTATATAACGCAACAAGATGAACTTCAAAGCAATTGAAGACAAACCATAGCGCCGGATCTCTCTCCACTCAAAAGGAAGCATATTTCGACTCATCGTCACGACGGGATGAAAATCACCTGCATAGCTTCCGCCAGGTACCAAAAGAACATCTACTCCATTAGAGCGAGCTTCATCTGCAAGTCGATACCGTTGCCACCATGATCTTTGCAAGAGACTACCATCAAGATGGGATGGGCTTTGTTTTTCCAGCCATGGTTTGTCATCAAGAAGCGAGGTTGTCTCTCTTCCCCCCCAAACTACGATACGTGCTATTCCATGTTCAATGGGTTTAGCAGAGCGAAGCAACTGAATCAGATGTGTCCGACCTCCACCTTGACGCAGTCCAGTAGCATCAATACCAACTACTATTCCCTGATTATGGAAGTCAGACTTAAACACTAGCAATTCCTATTCTGATTATAGCCTCAAGTCTGATTCAGATGCAGGCAGTGCATACTTCAAATCATATAAAATATGATTATCCTTGCCAAAACGACGAATCTGACTACTGCCCATTTCAATAAATTGCTTATGGGCAACAGCTAAAACTATTGAATCATAAGATCCAAATTGGGGCTGTTCGATCATGGGTATACCATACTCCTGCATTGCAGATTTACTGTTTACCCAAGGGTCATGCACATCGACAATACAACCATTATTCTGAAGATTTTCAACCATATCAATAACTCTGGTATTCCGCAAATCTGGACAATCTTCCTTGAAGGTTAGCCCCATAACTAAAATCCTAGCATCAAGAATTTGGATGCTATTCTTCTTCATAGTTTCCATAAGTTGTGATGAAACATATTCTCCCATCCCATCGTTCAATCTTCGACCGGCTAAAACGATCTCGGGATTATATCCAATAGCTTGTGCCTTAAAGGTTAGATAGTAAGGGTCAACACCTATGCAGTGACCTCCTACTAGACCGGGCTGAAACTCTATGAAATTCCATTTGCTGCCTGCTGCTTTGAGTACAGCCTCAGTATCAATACCCATTTTGTTAAATATGACAGCGAGCTCATTGATCAATCCAATGTTGACATCACGCTGTGTGTTTTCAATCACTTTTGCTGCTTCGGCCACTTTAATGCTCTCAGCCTTGTATGTACCGACTGTAATAATTTCGTTGTAGAGCGAGTCAACCACATCAGCAATTTCAGGAGTAGAACCAGAGGTGATTTTTTTGATTGTGGTAATACGGTGTAACTTGTCACCTGGGTTAACCCTTTCAGGTGAATAACCACAATAGAAATCTTGATTAAATCTAAGGCCAGAATATTTTTCTAGCACCGGCACACAATCATCTTCTGTGCAACCGGGATAGACGGTGGATTCGTAAATGACGATATCTCCAGGTTTCAAAACCCCTCCCACGGTTTTGCTAGCTCTTTTTAGTGACGTTAAATCTGGACGCTTATGTATATCAATCGGGGTGGGCACGCTGATGATAAATATCATACCCTCACCATCATGATCGCATCGAAGCAATCCAGCATCAGACGTAAACGTTAAATTTTTCGCTTCCAGAAGCTCTTCACTCGAAACTTCTAGAGTGTAGTCATTACCAGCCTTAAGTTCACTAATGCGCTTAGGGTTAATATCAAAACACATTACCTTTCGTTGCTTGCCAAATTCCACTGCGAGCGGTAACCCAACATAACCAAGCCCGATAATGGCAAGTTTATACTTTTTTATATCTATACCGTGCAAGTTCATATCTGGAAATAGTCAAGATACCACTCAATGAAAGATTCTACACCTTTGGTGACTGGAGTCTCTGGCTTGAAGTCAAACTGGGTAATTAATTCATCAACATTGGCATAGGTTTCAGGAACGTCACCAGGCTGTAGAGGCAGAAGATTCATCTCAGCTTTTCTCCCAAGCCCTTTCTCCAATGCATCAATATAGCTCATTAATTCAATGGGCT
>CAZSHL010000065.1:0-7319 GCA_964606585.1 uncultured Piscirickettsiaceae bacterium | reverse complement strand
AATTATTCAATAAATTAAGCCATACAGCCCAACTTATTGCACCACCTATGGTCATTAATAGAATTAATAATTCGGGAGATTTTCGAGATATTTTCATTGATAATAATATACCCTTTATATAGTTATTTTCTTTCATTGTTAATATCTAAATTATGGGCTGAGAGTCTATTACTATCAAGGTAAAATAACTTTTAAATTTTTTATTTAATTAGGTATGCCAAAAGTAACGTTACCTGACGGTACATTAAAATCTTTTGATAAAGTAGTCACAGTCTTTGATGTTGCAGCTTCCATTGGTTCTAGACTTGCCAAGGCCGCAATTGCTGGTGAAGTTGATGGCCAGTTAGTTGACACTTCTTTTGTAATTGAAAATGACGTTTCGCTTTCAATTATTACAAACAAAGATGAAAAGGCACTCGAAATTATACGTCATTCGACAGCACACTTATTAGCGCAGGCGACACAACAACTCTACCCTAAAGCTCAGGTAACAATCGGGCCGGTTATTGATAATGGTTTCTATTATGATTTTGCCTACAAAGATGGATTTTCCGAACAGGATCTTGCAAAGATTGAGAAAAATATGAAAGCGATAGTTAAACAAAACTTAATTATCGAACGCCAAGAAATGCCAAGAGATGATGCAATAAAGTTGTTTAAAGAAAAGGGCGAGGATTACAAGGCAGAGATAATTGCTGCAATTCCTGATGGAGAAGTTTTGTCGCTCTATAAACAGGGAGACTTTATTGATCTTTGTCGCGGACCTCATGTTCCTTCAACAAGTAAACTTAAGGTCTTTAAATTAATGAAGTTGGCTGGTGCATATTGGCGTGGCGATTCAAAAAATGAAATGCTTCAAAGGGTTTACGGTACAGCTTGGGAAAATAAAAAGGACTTGGAAGATTATCTATACCATCTAGAAGAAGCAGAAAAAAGAGATCACCGTAAAATTGGTAAAACGCAAGACCTATTTCATACCCAGGAGGAAGCTCCAGGAATGGTTTTTTGGCATCCTAAAGGTTGGATGCTCTATCAGTTGATTGTTCAATATATGAGTAAAGTATATCGAGATAATGGCTACTTAGAAGTTCATACACCTGAGGTTATTGATCGGACATTATGGGAAAAATCAGGCCATTGGGATAAGTTTGGTGATTCCATGTTTACTACTCAATCAGAGAACCGTGACTATGCAATCAAACCGATGAATTGTCCTGGACATGTGCAGATATATAAGCATGGGCTCAAGTCATACCGAGACCTTCCACTTCGTTTAGCCGAGTTTGGCTCTTGTCACCGAAATGAACCATCTGGAACATTGCATGGAATTATGAGGGTTAGAAATTTTGTTCAGGACGATGCCCATATCTTTTGTACGCCTGAACAGATTCAAGATGAAGTCTCTGCCTTCATTGATTTGACTTTTGAGGTTTACAAACATTTTGGCTTTGAAAATATTGACATTAAACTTTCGACGCGACCTGAAATGCGCGTTGGTTCTGACGAGGTTTGGGATAAAGCGGAGTCAGCACTTGCCGAAGCTCTTGATGCTAAGGGCCTTAGTTGGAATCTCCAGGAGGGGGAAGGTGCATTTTACGGTCCAAAGGTCGAGTTTGTTTTGAAAGATTGTTTAGAGCGTGAGTGGCAGTGCGGAACAATACAGGCAGATTTTTCAATGCCAGAGAGACTTGAGGCACAATACATTGCTGAAGACGGCTCAAAACAAACACCGGTAATGCTACATCGAGTTATAGTCGGTTCGATAGAAAGGTTTGCTGGTATCTTGATTGAGCACTATGAAGGTGCTTTTCCTGCTTGGCTCTCTCCAATTCAGGCGGTCATCCTTAATATTACTCAAAAACAAGAAAAATTTGTTAAAAAAGTTGAAGATAAGCTAAAAAAACAAGGACTTAGAGTAATATCGGACTTGCGGAATGAGAAGATAGGCTTTAAAATACGCGAGCACTCGATGCAACGCTATCCATATATATTAGTTGTTGGTGATCGAGAGATGGAAAATAATGAAATTTCAGTGCGTCAACGTGGTGGAAAGGATTTGGGATCAATGTCAGTGGAGGCATTGATAAAATTAATTAATTAGGAGTAGTTATTAATAAACCAAGTAAGGTAGAGACACGGATTAACCAATATATCAGTGCACCCAAAGTTAGGGTGATTAATAAAGAGGGGGAGCAGTTAGGAATCCTAGATATTGATCAAGCAGTAGAAATGGCAGCCGATGTGGGTTTAGATTTAGTTGAGATTTCACCCAATTCAGAACCGCCAGTTTGTCGGATTATGGATTTTGGTAAATATCAATACGAACAGAAGAAACAAAAGAGTGACGCAAAGAAAAAGCAAAAAAAGACCCACGTAAAGACTATTAAATATAGACCTGGAATTGAGGAAGCTGATTACCAGATTAAGTTTGGTAATTTAGTAAAATTTATTGATAATGGTGACAAAGTTAAAGTGGTTGTCTGGTTTCGTGGAAGAGAGGTTCAGCATCGTGAATTAGGAATGGAGATTCTCGATAGAATTGAAATGGAATGTGAAGAAATTGCAGTTGTTGAGCAACGTGCAAAATTGGAGGGTCGCCAGCTTGGCATGATGCTAGCACCCAAATCGAAGAAAAAGTAAGGCGACAGTCTGAAAATATTGCCGATAAGGCAAAGGAGTAAATGATGCCAAAGTTAAAAACAAACAGGGGCGCTGCTAAGCGCTTCAAAAAAACTGCCAGTGGTGGTTATAAATCTAAACACTCTCATATGCGTCATATCTTGACTAAGAAGAGTACTTCTAGAAAGCGTTCATTGCGTTCACCAGATGCCATCGAAAAAGTCGATGTGCCGATGGTTAAGAAGATGTTACCTTATAGTTAATCTAGGAGAATTATTATGGCAAGAGTATCAAGGGGTGTTCAGGCACACGCAAAACACAAAAAAGTATTAAAGAAAGCAAAAGGCTATTACGGCGCTCGTTCCAAGGTCTATCGAGTTGCAAAGCAGGCCGTTATCAAGGCGGGACAATATGCTTATCGCGATCGCCGTCAACGTCGCCGTCAATTTCGTAGACTATGGATTGTTCGTATCAATGCTGAAGCTAGAAACAATGGCTTAAGTTATTCGCAATTTATTAACGGTTTAAACAAAGCCGGCGTTGAAATTGATCGAAAAGTTCTTTCTGATATTGCGATATTTGACAAGGATGCATTCGCAAAAATTGCCAATCAAGCAAAAGCTGGATTAGCGAAAAAGTAAATAAAATAAAGACTGCAGCTTACTTTGTAATCTTTAAAAATTTAATTTAATAGCATTCATTTTGATTAGCAAAATACTTAAAGAAGCCCAGAAAGCGGTCTCTAAAGCTGATAACTTAAGAGGCCTTGATGGCGTACGAGTCCAATACTTAGGTAAGAAAGGTGAACTAACTGCACTACTTAAAGGTGTAAGCGAACTCCCAAAAGAAGACAGACCTGTCCTAGGAGATGCTATCAACCAAGCCAAGGTTGATATTCAAAAGCTAATCTCAAATCGCAAGAATGAGCTTGAAGATATTGCTCTTAGACAGCGTCTAATTGATGAACAGATTGATGTTACGTTGCCAGGAAGAAACTCTGATCATGGCGGATTACATCCAATAACACAAACGCTCAACCAAATTGAAAGTATTTTTACTAAAAGTGGCTTTAAAGTCGAACTTGGGCCTGAAATTGAAGACGACTTTCATAATTTTTCTGCATTGAATATTCCCGAGCATCATCCCGCTAGGGCAATGCATGATACCTTTTATTTTGATGATGAACATGTACTGAGAACTCATACATCGCCTGTCCAAATCAGAACCCTTCAAAAGCAAAATCCACCAGTAAAAATTATTGCACCAGGGCGAGTTTATCGATGTGATTCTGATATAACCCATACACCGATGTTTCATCAGGTTGAAGGCTTGGTTGTTGATAAGGAAGTAACATTTGCCCAACTCAAGGGATTGCTGATTGATTTTTTACGTACATATTTTGAGAATGAAGAACTTAAGGTTCGTTTTCGTCCTTCCTACTTCCCTTTTACTGAACCTTCAGCTGAGGCGGATATAGGTTGTGTTATTTGTGAAGGAGAGGGTTGTCGGATATGTAAGAAGACTGGCTGGTTAGAAGTTTTAGGTTGCGGTGTTGTTAATCCGAACGTTTTAAAGGCGGTAAACCTTGACCCAGAAGAGTTTTCAGGTTTAGCTTTTGGTATGGGGGTTGAGAGGTTAGCAATGCTAAGACATGGCGTTAACGATTTGAGATTGTTTTTTGAAAACGATGTTCGTTTTCTTAATCAGTTTTAGTGGGTAAGGGGTATAAATGAATATATCAACTTCATGGTTAAGAGAATGGTCTAATCCAAAAGTTAGCGATCAAGATTTAGCTGAACAACTAACGATGGCTGGTCTTGAAGTTGACAAGCTTGATACAGCAGCACCTCAATTCGATGGTGTTGTAGTTGGCGAAGTAGTTAAATCCGAAAAGCACCCTAATGCAGATAAGTTGAGTCTTTGCACAGTTGATATTGGTCAAGATAGCAATCTAGAAATCATTTGTGGCGCACCTAATGTTCGTAAAGGACTCAAGGTGGCGGTTGCAACTGTAGGCGCTGTTTTGCCTAACAACTTTAAAATAAAGAAAGCCAAATTGCGTGGTGTCGAATCTGTTGGAATGATCTGTTCAGGATTAGAGCTTGGTCTTTCCGATGATCATAAGGTAATCATTGAGTTGGATAATTTGGCCCCTATAGGTGAAAATTTAAGAGATTTCCTTGATCTTGATGAAAATATAATTGAGTTTGACCTGACCCCTAATAGAGGTGACTGTTTTAGCGTTCTTGGTGTGGCCCGTGAAGTTTGTGCTATATATGATTTAGAACTACCATCAAGAAAATACAGAGCAAAGGTTAGCGGAAAGCGCAAATTTAATTCAACAATATCTAATCCCAAAGGATGCCCAAAGTATTTAACTAGAGTTATCGAGGGTATCGATAACTCAGTCAAGACTCCGCAATGGATGGTACAAAGACTTTTAAGGGCTTCACATCAACTTCACTCGCCGGTTGTTGATATAACGAACTACGTCTTATTGGAATTAGGACAACCTATGCATGCCTTTGATCTCAAAAAAATAGATGGAGACATAAATGTTAGGATGGCAGAGAACGGTGAAAAAATTGAACTGTTAAATGAACAAAATATCTCTCTCAGAGAGGATACACTTGTAATTTCTGATCAGAATTCAGCTATAGCAGTTGCTGGCGTTATGGGTGGGGTTTCAACTTCTACCCAAGATGACTCAACAGAAATACTTTTTGAGAGTGCTTTTTTTGACCCTATCACTATTTCTGGAGTAGCAAGATCCTATGGCTTGCACACAGAATCTTCGATAAGGTTTGAGAGAGGTGTTGACTATGAATTAACTCACCAGGCAATGGAAAGAGCAACCGAATTGGTTCTTGAAATTTGTGGCGGTAAGGCATCGGAAATTAATGAAAGTATTGAAACATCTTCACTACCAACTATCGATCAAATTAACATCACAAATGAAGCAATAACCAAGGTGCTGGGTTTTGAGTTAGACCCTGCCTGGATAGAATCAAAGTTTAAAAGTCTTCAATTCAATACGATTACTCATGGCACTAGTTCATGGACTATTGATCCTCCAAGCTTTCGATTTGATATACGCCTAAAGGCTGACCTGATAGAGGAACTAGTCAGACTTTATGGCTATGACAAGGCGCCGGTTCAAAAACTATACTCCGATGTTAGTATCTCTACGTCTGATCAAATGAAGGTAGCATCTAATGATATGGCTCTTACACTAGTGAATAGGGGCTATCAGGAGGTTATTACATATAGCTTTGTTTCCGATGAGTATCATGATTTAATTAGTCCAGATGCACAAAAAATTATCCTTAAAAATCCAATATCTGATGATATGTCTGTGATGCGCGCAAGTTTATGGCCTGGTTTATTACAAACCGTTCAGACTAATCTAAGAAGAGGCCAGTCTAGTGTTAGATTTTTTGAATCAGGGCTTTGCTTTAAGGGGTTATCTGTAGAGCAACAAGAACAAAAAATTGCTGGTATCATTTGTGGACAACGATATGAAATGCAGTGGAGTTCAGCCGACAGAAATGTTGATTTTTTTGATATTAAGGCAGATGTAGAATCATTACTAAACCTTAGCGCTAAGATATACAAGTTCGAGGCCACTGAGCATCCAGCTTTACAGTTTGGGCAGACAGCTTCTATATCAAGACAAGGCAAAACGATTGGTTGGTTAGGGGCATTATCGCCTGTAATTCAGAAAAAACTATCACTACCAAACGCCTTTTTATTTGAATTAAATCAATCTGATATTCAGGATAAGGAACTTCCAAGTTTCGAGGTCTTCTCGGCTTATCAGGCTTCACATCGAGATATTGCGGTTGTAGTTGGAAAGGATGTAAAGGCCGATGAATTAATCTTTTCCATCAAATCTCTAAAACAGAGTGATTTGATTGATGTTAAATTGTTTGATGTCTATGAAGGCGAACATATCGACAAAGATAAAAAGAGTATGGCTCTTAATTTGATATATCAATCAAAAGAGGCAACCCTAACAGATGAACAATTGAACCAGAAGGTTGACAAGGTAGTGTCTCATTTAGTTAGAAATTTTTCTGCAAAATTAAGGGAGTAGCTGTGTCATTAACCAAACGAGATATAACTAACGCACTTGTAAAAGAAACTGGCCTAACTCAAACTCAGGCCATGTCGATTACCAATGAATTTTTCGACCAGATTATTGAGACACTTAGTAAAGGTGAAAATGTTAAATTGTCTGGATTTGGTAATTTTGTTGTACGGGAAAAATCTCAACGCCCTGGGAGAAATCCAAAAACTGGTGAAGAGGTAATAATTAGCGCGAGAAAAGTAGTAACGTTCAAGGCTGGCCCTAAGTTAAAGCTGGCAACGGAAAAAGGTTCTCCGTAGAGCCTAATTATTCACTAATTGCACACATAAAACCTTTCAAGACAGGTATTACAGTGTTAATTATCTGTTGCTTGGTGTCCTTATCTATATTATTTTTAATAGAGTGATGATTAATGATTCTGGGTTGATAATCATCATCAATATTAAACGATAAATAGATATTTTCTTCTTCCTGTTTGTCTGCCTGAACCATATCAATACTATATAAGGCTTCCTGTTCAGATGAACACCGAATGATAAAAAGTATAGTCTCTTTAAAGTGTAGAAAGAATCTTTCTGCTGGGCACTCAGAGGCTTTCTTTTGACTTAAC
>CAZSHL010000064.1:0-7394 GCA_964606585.1 uncultured Piscirickettsiaceae bacterium | reverse complement strand
AATTCCTAAAATAGCAATCCAAAATAACTCAGTAGTACCAAATTCAAGTGATAAGCGTGCAAGTGGTGGAGTAAAAAATATTAAAATTATTACACCAAATATCCCACCAACAAAAGAGCTAATGAAACAGTAATGAAGCGCCTGTTTAGCTTTTCCTAATTTGGCCATACGATGTCCATCCATAGCCGTGGCAATGTTTGCTGGCGCCCCTGGAACGTTAACTAATATTGCGCTAATAGCTCCACCTGCAACTGTCGCCGTATACATTGCTCCAAGCAATATCAGGCCACTCTCAGGTTTCATATGGAATGTAAACGGAATAAGCAGTGCAACAGACATTGTTGGACTTAAGCCAGGCAAAGCACCTAGCACAATTCCAGCAAAAGTACCGCCTATCAATAAAGCAAGATGATAGACAGTGAACACATTAGAAAAATAATCTAAAAATTCCATGAAATAATTATATTGTGAGTTTTAAAAAACAAGAATTTCTACAAATATATACAACATCTAATTCTAACTCATATATATGAGTTATGATATTACATGTTATATCGAAGGTTGTCAAATAGCAAAAATTGAATGCAAAGTTAAGTCTATATTTGGAAATAATATAAAATATAGTGCTACATATCTTATATCTACAGTAATATAGTATATGTGATTTGTTTACTAAAAAAATACAACTTCTTAGCGCCGCTTTCATAGGATGAATAAAAAACTGTATCAAGTAGTAATTGATTTCATTAACGAAGAAATTACTAGAGGTAATCTTTCTATTGGAGATCTAATTCCTTCTGAATCTCAACTCTCAAAAAAACTGAATGTTAGTGTTGGCACTGTCAGAAAAGCCATTGATATTTTAGAAAATAATAGACAACTTTATCGCCATCATGGCAAAGGTACCTACGTATCAGACTATGGATTTGACAATAGAATGTTTAATTTTTTTAGTTATGGAAGTCAAACTGGTTCCTCAGCTCGTATCTATAAAACAACCCCAATTCGAAGAAAAATGAAGGCCAGTAAGTTTATTGCTAATGAACTACATACACCTCTAGGTAATGATATTATCTATCTTGAAAGAGTGGGATATATAGATAAGGATAATCCTGTTATGATTGAAAAGTCATGGTGGATTGCTGATATAGTTGAAGGAATACAAGACCTAAATATACACATACCTGACCTTCTCTATGCTCTAGTATTTCAAAGATTTGAAGTAGAAATAATATCATCAAAAGAAGTTTTGACTGCTAATATAGCAGAAAGCCGTGTTGCTAAAATTTTAAATATAAATACTGGTGACCCTGTCATTATGTTAAATAGACATTCATATGCTAAAGGGCGCGGCTTAGTTGAATTTAGAATAACGACAGGTAGAGCTGACATGTTCAGCTACACCACTACAATTGGTAATCATAAAAATATTTAGTCAGTTCCTAAGGTATGGAAACTTTTGCTATCTGAGATTGTAATAATTTCAGCAACTGGTTTTTCTTACTTTCATTGAATCGACTAATTGGGCCTGATACACATAAGGCTCCAACAAAAACTTTACTTTTAGAAATAACAGGAATAGCTATGGCAAATAGAGAAGGATTATGTTCATTGATTGAAAGGTAATAACCTCTATCTCTTATGTCTTTATAAAAACCACTTTTATCTTTATTCCTCTTACCATAAGCAAGAATTATTCTACCAGTAGCACCACGATTAAGTTTGAATCTCCTGCCCTCTTCAATATTAACTCTTAATTGATCTCTTGAATTGGCTCTATATAAACAAATACGAACACTATCCTCTTCTACAAAGAATGATGCTGATTCACCTGATTTGTCGCGGATTTGATCAACTAAAGGTCGTATCTGATCCAATTGATTGCTATAAGTATAAATAGAACTTAAGTAAAGCGCTTGTGTACCGACAACATATTTTTTATTTCTCTGTCTAGAGACATACCCGTATTGCTCTAGTGTAGTAAGAATTCTATACGTTGTGGACAAGTTAAAATTTAATTGTTCACTTATTTCTCTTAAAGTGTATTCATTTTTCTCAAATGAAAAAATAGAAAGAATTTCCAAACATTTTTGGATTGAATTAAATTTGGATTGGTTGTTTTCAAGATTCATGTTTTATGTATAGCAAAAATACAATTAAACGTAAGTAGTTGAATTTTATTAAACTATAGATGCTCTGATTTCAAAATTTTTTTATATAATGAAAAATTGCAATTATATAGTGAAAATTTCTATCTATATAATTTAATCATGTGTAATATCACTATAGTTGCATATTTAGCGTAAATTATTTGGAGAAAATTAAATGAACAGAAAAGAACAGATTGAAGCATTAGAACTAGAATGGAGTGAAAATCCTCGCTGGAAAAATGTTAAAAGAGGATACAAGGCTGAAGATGTAGTGAGACTACGAGGCTCAGTCCAACCGAAATATACCTATGCACAAAAAGGTGCTGAAAAGCTTTGGAGGCTTGTAAACGGCTCATCAAAGAAAGGCTATGTCAACTGTATGGGTGCGATAACTGCTGGTCAAGCTATGCAACAAGCAAAAGCTGGTATAGAGGCGATATATCTTTCTGGCTGGCAAGTGGCTGCAGATGGCAACACTTCTGAAACCATGTATCCTGACCAATCGCTATACGCTTACGATTCTGTCCCTACCATGGTTCGCAGAATAAATAACACCTTTAAAAGAGCTGATGAAATTCAATGGTCCCGTGGTATAGATGAAAATAACCCAGAATTCATTGATTACTTCTTGCCTATAGTTGCAGATGCAGAGGCTGGCTTTGGGGGTGTTTTGAATTCATTTGAATTGATGAAGAATATGATTACAAATGGCGCATCCGGAGTACATTTTGAAGATCAATTAGCATCGGTAAAAAAGTGTGGCCATATGGGTGGAAAAGTTTTAGTTCCTACGCAAGAGGCAGTTCAAAAGCTTATCTCTGCAAGGCTTGCTGCTGATGTTATGGGAGTACCGACAGTTGTATTAGCAAGAACAGATGCAGAGGCTGCAAATCTCCTAACCTCAGATGTTGATACATATGACGCGCAATTTGTTACCGGTGAAAGAACTTCAGAAGGCTTTTATGTTGTAAAAAATGGCTTAGAACAATCCATATCGCGTGGTTTGGCATATGCTCCTTATGCTGACTTGGTTTGGTGCGAAACTGGAAAACCAGATCTTGGTTTTGCTCGTGAATTTGCTGAAGCATTATTAAATGAAAACCCAAATCAAATACTAGCATACAACTGCTCTCCTTCATTTAACTGGAAAAAGAATCTGAACGATATTGAAATAAGTTCTTTTCAAGAAAAAATAGCAGAAATGGGCTATAAGTATCAATTTATCACTTTAGCGGGTATTCACAATATGTGGTATAACATGTTCGATTTAGCTTATGACTACGCTAAAGGAGAAGGCATGAAACACTACGTAAACAAAGTTCAGGAGCCTGAATTTGCTGCTGCTGATAAAGGTTATACTTTTGCTTCACATCAACAAGAAGTTGGCGCAGGTTATTTTGATGATGTAACGACCGTTATTCAGGGTGGACAATCATCTGTAACGGCGCTATCAGGTTCAACTGAGGAAGAACAATTCTGACGAATTATGTTCTGGGTTAATATATAATTTTTGATAATGTCAAATAAGAGTTCAAATCCACTCTCACTTACTGTTGCCAAAAGGATTTTGGGTGGATTTGAACAGCATTATCACAATATGCAGAAAGCCTCTGTTGAGGCAAAACAATGCTTTGAAAATATGGAGTGGTCAATAATTGAGGTTGCTTCAAAACTCCGAATGAATTTCTATGCTAAACAGGTCAATACATTTAGTAAAAAACTGACCAAAGAGCTAAATCAGCAAAGATCAACCAATACAAAGACTACCCTATCTCAATTAACAAATATAGAAAAGTTTAACTCTGAATTTTGGAAAGAGACAAAGTTGTGCTATGTTGAGTTAATCACCGGTCATAATCAGCCCGAACTGGCTGAAACTTTTTATAACTCTGTATTTTGCAGACTTCATGATCGAAGCTTCTACAACAATCAGTATATCTTTACCAAACCATGTGTTTCGCTTAACTATATTGACTTGGAAAATCCGGTAACCGAAAGTTATTTTGTTCAACCCGGTGAATTACAAGAAACCTTTAAAAATATTCTTCAAAGCTTCTCGTTTAAATGTAAATTTGGTAATTTAGAAAGAGATATTCAACGTTTAGAAGAACAGTTTTATAGTCAGATTGAAAGATTAAAAAATGATATTTTCGAAATTCAAGTCATCAACACAGTTTTTATTAGGGGAAAAGGTGCCTATATAGTTGGCAAAATCGTTTCTCAAATTGATGCAGACCAACCCTTACTTATAGCTCTCCTTAATGATAAAAGGAATAAACTTTTTGTTGACAGTTTGCTAACTGATACTGGAAGTGTTACAGTTGTATTCAGCTTCTCTAGATCTTACTTTTTTATTAATACTGAGTACCCTTCTGCAATTGTTGAATTTCTCAAAATTCTTCTCCCTGGCAAAACAAGAGCTGCCCTATATAGCGCATTAGGACTTCACAAACATGGAAAAACACTGCTATACAGACATTTCCTAAAGTATTCCAAAATGACAAATGAAAAATTAACGATTGCTCAGGGTGTTAAGGGGATGGTTATGTCAGTCTTTACCTTTCCAATGTATCCATATGTCTTTAAAGTCATTAATGATTATTTTGAGCCGCCCAAAAAAGGTACAAAGGAGATGGTTAAAGAAAAGTATTATTTTGTAAAAAACCATGTTAGGGTAGGCAGGCTAGCGGATACTTGGGAATTTTCAAATGTTGCTTTCCCAATAAAAGATATTGAAAAAAATTTATTAAAGGAATTACAAAGCAAAATTTCATCTAACATTGAGATTGAAGATGATTTATTAATCATCAAACATATGTATATTGAAAATAAAATGACTCCACTTAATCTATATCTTGAGTCAGCCACAAAAGATCAACAAAACCACATTATTAATGACTACGGAAGAGCTATAGATGAACTAATTAATGCCGATATATTTCCTGGAGATATGTTGACAAAAAATTTCGGCGTTACGCGACAAAATCGAGTTGTTTTTTATGACTACGACGAAATTACCAAAATGAATAAACCGGTATTTAAAAAAATACCTAAACCTACAACATATGAAGAAGAAATGTCTGCAGAGCCATGGTATTACGTAGGCCCTGACGATGTTTTTCCAGAAGAGTTTAAATACTTTATGTTGCCAAACCAATATATGAAAGATACTTTTAATGAAAAATATGCAAAACTTCTTGATGCCAATTACTGGATATCAACTCAAGAAAATATAGATAAATATGGTGCAATGGATTATTTTCCGTATGGTACGGAAAAAAGAATGACCTCAATCTATGGAGATTAAGATGGACTTTAGTACTTGCGATATTTCAGACCAATTACATCCAAATTTACAGTATCTAGAACCTAAATTTCTTTCCTATGGAGGCAAGAAAAGATTCTCAGGGAAAATTGTCACCTTGAAATGTTTTGAGGATAATTCACTAGTACGTGAAACTCTAAGCTTGAATGGAAAAGATTCTATTCTAGTTGTTGATGCTGGAGCATCTCATAGGTGCGCTTTGTTAGGAGACCAGTTAGCATCATTAGCCATAAATAATCAATGGCAAGGTATTCTCATAAATGGCATGATTAGAGATTCAAAACAAATAAACCAGATGAATGTTGGAGTTCTTGCATTAGGTACACACCCACTTAAAAGCGTCAAAAAAGGCATTGGTCAAAGCAATATAATTTTGAATTTTTCAGGAGTAAAGTTTGTTCCAAGGGAATATTTGTATGCAGATGAAGATGGGATTATTATCTCAAAGGATAAAGTAGAGCCATGAATAGCAACGATATCGTGGTAGGCAAATTACATATCAATAAGCTTTTCTTTGATTTTGTAGATCAAGAAGTATGTAAAGGTTTGGAAATTAAAAGTCATGATTTCTTTAAATCGCTTTCAGAAATATTAAGCAATCTAAAAAAACAAAATACTGAACTACTTAACAAAAGAGACATACTCCAAAAGGAAATTGACAATTGGCATCAAAACCACTCAAAATTTAATCCTGTTTCTTACAAAAATTTCCTCAAAAAAATTGGTTACCTTGTTCCTAAAGTAGCTGACTTTTCAATTGATGTAGATAATGTTGATGATGAAATCTCAAATATTGCTGGACCCCAATTAGTAGTTCCAATTACTAGCGAAAGATTTGTCTTAAATGCTGTTAATGCTCGCTGGGGAAGTCTATTTGACTCTCTTTATGGTACAAATGTTATTCCTAATAGAGGCGATATGACTACCTCGTTTGCTCATAACCTAAGAAGAGTTAATAAAACTGCTGAATTGGCATGTGACTTTTTAGATAAAGTTGTACCACTAAAGGGCGCTTCCTATAGACAAATTTCTCGTCGCATTCACTATTCTGAAGCATTATTATTTAAATTAGATAATGGAGAAACGGCTACTCTAGTTCATCCCGAACAATTTATAGGTATCACTGAAGAAGAAAATGTCCTTCTTAAGCATCACAACCTTCATATTGAGATAATTGGGGACCAAGATAGAAGTTATCATAAAAGTGGCATTTTTGACGTCATTTTGGAATCTGCTGTTACGACAATTGTTGACTTTGAAGATTCAGTAGCAACTGTAGATATCGGAGAAAAGATTCATGCCTATCGAAATTATCTAGAATTAGTTAAAAGAGAGCTGAGTGCTACTTTTGTAAAAAATGGAGAAACGTTATCTCGAAATTTAAACCCTGATAAGAACTATACAGATACAGAAGGAAAAAGTAAGGCTTTACCTGGGACAAGTTTGATTTTAGTTAGAAATGTTGGAATACATATGATGACTGATTTAGTAAAATTTTCGGACGGTGAAGTAATACCCGAAGGAATTTTAGACGCTATGGTTACCTCTTTAATTTCCCTACATGACATTAAATTTAGAATTAATTCAAATAAAGGAAACATCTATATTGTCAAACCTAAGCTACATGGTCCAGAAGAAGTCTTGTTTACAGTTCAATTGTTTTCTATGGTTGAAAAATCGCTAGGCCTTAATGAAAACACTATAAAAATTGGCCTAATGGACGAAGAAAGGCGAACCAGCGTTAATTTAAAAGCCTGCATAAAAGAAGCTAAAAGCAGAATTATCTTTATAAATACTGGATTTCTTGACAGAACGGGTGATGAAATACGCACATCAATGTTCGCTGGAGCAATGAGATGTAAAAATCTTATCAAGGAAGAAGATTGGTACGACGCTTATGAAAAAAACAATGTCAACAC
>CAZSHL010000063.1:0-7413 GCA_964606585.1 uncultured Piscirickettsiaceae bacterium | reverse complement strand
CAACTAAGTCAGGCCCAACTACTAATGAAATAGAACTCAAATCTCAACTAGAAGACCTCGATGAGCAGCTTATTAATACTCGAGCTGAATTAAAACTAACCCAAGAAAAATTAATTTTGGCAAACAGCAAGAATACAATCCTAGAAAAAGATCTTGAAGACGCGCGCGATACTTTGGAAACGTTGCAAAAAGTACTAGAAAGGTTGAGCGAATAATTCTAGAAACAAATAGGTTTTTTCGAGAAATATTTTTTTAAGAAAAATAGCGCACTATTTGGTCTAACTCCTCACGCGGTGTGCGATAACTATTGATAATAGCTGATTTATCTTCATAGCCTATCGCCATTCCACAAAGCAGAATCTTGTCTTGTGAATAACCTAGATCTTCTCTTATAATATCTGGATATTCACCGAGCGCAGCTTGTGGACATGTAGCAAGACCATGCTCAATGGCTGACAACATAATAGATTGCAAAAACATACCATAGTCCAAGTAAGATCCCTTTCCTAATACTTTATCAACAAAAAAAAGTAGTATTACAGGCGCCCCAAATGCTTGATAATTAAGTGCCCACTGGTCTAACTGTTTTTGCCTATCTTCTCGCTTTATTTCGAGAGTAGAGTACATCAATAGACCACAAGCCTTTCTTCTCTCTTTGTAATCACCAAACCACTCAGTAGGGTAATAGTTATAATCCATCGAACCTTTAACGCCTGAACGAAATGCTTCCTCTAGCTTGTTACATAAATCAATCTTTCTTTTTCCTGAGACCACAGCAACTTGCCAAGGTTGTGCATTAACACCTGAAGGAGCTGTTTTTGATTGCTCAATAATTGCATTAATAATATCAATAGAGACCTCTTTATCTAAAAAAGCTCTCGTTGATTTGCGCTCCGATAGCGCTGTTCTTACATCCATCGTTCTACCCTCTCATTATTGTTGATTTAAGGTAAGTTTTTGTTGCCAATAAATAAGTCCTTGCGTATTTAGTTCAACATCCTTTTTTAGTTTCAGTCTAGAAAAATTCTCGTCCTTAAAACCCATTTCTTGAAGCTGAACCAATAAATAGTTCATCATTTCGTTTTGAATCAACATGTCGGCATTGATGTGGTTAGCATATTGCTTTCCAATATTACTTAAAAACATAATACTACTGATTAACTGATTTGCCACTTTTTTGGTTGGTCTTATAGCTCCAAAGTGAGTCAAGCATGCTCTCTTAGGATGATACTTCATAATCTTGCCTATGCTTTTTATAAGTTCTTCAGGCTCAAATTGTACTGGTGTTGTAGTTGGAATAACATAGACTTCATCGTCAATATCAAATTCTCGATAAGACAAACCAAAGGTATCGCCTGTAAACATCGATTCAGTTTGACTATCCCAAATACAAAAGTGATGTCTGGCATGCCCTGGGGTGTCAATGAATAACAATTCTCTTCCATTAAAATCCAACACAAAATTATCATCAGCCTCGATAATGCGACTCGGATTTATAGGCACAATATCGCCATATAAACTTTTGAATTTCTTTGTCCCGTAAACTGCGCTGGCACCTGCAATAAGTTTACTTGGATCAACCATATGTCTTGCTCCCCTTGGATGAATTACAAGCCGAGCATTTGGACAGAGATTCATCAACCCGCCAGCACCACCAGCATGATCAAGATGCACATGAGTTGGAATTATATAGGCCACATTTGAAAAACTTAATCCATCTTTCTCAAGGGCTTTTTTTATATTAGGAATGCTGTCATTCGTGCCTGTTTCAATTATAGCAACACTATCATTTTGTCTAAGCAAATATATGGCAGCAAAATCTTGCATAATGTAACCTGAATCAATAAAACTGATTCCTTTAGCTACATTAAAAACTGATTCCATTAGATATATTCAATAGATTAATTATGTTCAAAATAACGACTTAAAATGTAAGAAAAATCAAAAACTCTATGTAAGTTATTAAGAATCCGGACATTATCACCAGTATTGTATAATAAAAGCTTTATATCAGTGTTTTTTTCTCTAGATTTTCTTCTTTTTATGATTACTCAAATTCTAAATATCATCTATAGTTATCATATATTCATAACTCTCATACATAAATCATTTAAGAGTAAATATTGTGTTTGACTTCGGTTTTTGGGAAATTACTATTATTGGTATTATTACGCTTGTTGTAGTTGGTCCTGAAAGGTTGCCAGGACTTGCTCGAAAGGCAGGCCTGTATGCTGGGAAATTCAATAGGTTTATCAGCAAAATTAAAGACGATATCAACAAAGAATTAAAAACAGATGAGTTAAAGGAACAACTCTCAATGAATAAAGAAAAGTCAATTCTATCGCAAACAATAGAAGAAGTTAAATCCAGTTCCGATGAATTCAAACTTAAAGATGATGTCTGAAAAAACAGTACAACTTGAAAAAATGTCTATAGTCCAACATCTTATAGAGCTTAGAAGTGCACTATTACATTCAGTTATTGCAATTATAGTTTTTTTTCTGGCACTGTTTCCTTTTGCGGATGATATCTATACTTATATAGCTGCACCAATTGTTCAAGTAATACCAGGGTCAAATCTTATCGCTATTGGTGTTATCTCACCATTTTTGACACCCCTAAAAATGTCACTAATCCTTGCTATATATATTGCTATGCCTTATTTGCTCTATCAGTTGTGGATATTCGCAGCGCCTGCACTTTATCGACATGAAAAAAAATTAATACTTCCGCTCGTCATATCATCAACAATTCTTTTTTATACGGGATTGCTTTTCTCGTTCTATATTGTTTTTCCAGTTATATTTAATTTTTTATCAAGCGTAGGACCATCTACAGTCGACTTTGCACCTGATATCCAATACTATCTGGATTTTATTCTTAAAGTCTCTTTTGCTTTTGGGATGGCCTTTGAAGTTCCGGTTGCAACGATCTTGCTCATTATGTTCGGAAAAACTACACCCAAAAAACTTAAAAAAAATCGCCCATACATATTTATTGGTTCATTTGTCATGGGAATGATATTAACTCCGCCAGACGTCATCTCACAAATTCTCATTGCAGTGCCTATTTGGCTACTGTTTGAGTTAGGCCTGTTTTTTGCACCATTCTTTAATATTCGAGAAAATATAAAATTTCAAAGCAGTAAAGAAATTAAACCAAAAGGGAACGACTGGACAGATGAATCTCATAATGCAATGATGGATGAAATAGAAAATGAAATGAACGATAAAGTATTAAATAATAAAGACAACTAGTCTTATAAATTTCTAGCCTCTAGCAATCGTTTTTGTTTTTGCTAATAGTACCAAAAGATTGCCTAAAATAATCAGAACAACTCCAATCAAACCTATCCAGCTCCATTGATAGTTTTCAAATATAGTGGACAAAAGCAAGGCAACGACTGGAGTAAAAATATTAACGTAAGATGCCTTATCAGCCCCAATATTACCTACCAACTTGAGATAGGAGCCAAAACCTAAAATAGAAGCAATTAAAGATAAATAAGCTAGAGATATTGTATAGCTATAACTCGTATCAAAACCAAATTCAACATCACTTATAGTTACATAGGAAATTATCAGTAGAGAACCATAGAGCATACTAAATGCATTGCTTTGAATCAAAGGCAATTTTTTTGCCTGCAATTCACCTGATAATAACATTCCTATTGATGCAAAAAAAGTTGCTAATAGGACCCAAAAAAAGCCTTGAACGACTTCAGATTCAATAGACCATACAGTAGCTCTAATTTCATTAGAGAATATTATAGATAACCCGATAATTCCAGTAACACCTCCTACTAATATAGACCACCTGATAGGATACTTAAAGAAGATAAAACCATTGAAAACTGTAAACAACGTCAGTGTTGAAAAAATAAGTGCAACCATACCAGAAACTAAATAAATACTTCCAAAGTAGGCGCAAATATAATTTATACAAAAAAGGAAAAAACCTAGAATAATCCAATTAAGGTGACTACGCCAAGAAAAAGACAAATTTATTCTTCGAACAAAACACCAGGCAAATAATATCAAAGATGCGCTAAAGAAACGCCATGCAATAGAAACCTGCGGTGCAACCTCACCTAATTGAAAGGTGATGGCGAGCCAAGACGTTCCCCAACAAAATAAAACTAATAAATACAGCGCTATATTCATAATGTATGACTATATCTCTGCTCAATACCTATCGATCTTATTTAACTCTATTGGTAATTAAATCCTCAACTACTCCTGGCTCAGCTAAAGTAGAAGTATCTCCTAAATCATCAAAATCATTTTCAGCTATTTTTCTCAATATGCGTCTCATAATTTTTCCAGATCTTGTTTTTGGTAGTCCTGGAGAAAACTGAATTTTATCAATTGTAGCGATTGGGCCTATTTCCTTTCTTACCAAGCCGACTAAATCTTGTTTTAGTTGTTCACTACCTTCAGTACCAGCCATAAGAGAAACATAAGCATAAATTCCCTGTCCCTTAATATCATGAGGCATGCCAACGACAGCTGCCTCACTGACAGATTCGTGAAGGACTAATGCCGATTCAATTTCTGCGGTTCCCATACGGTGACCTGAAATATTTAATACATCGTCTACTCTACCAGTTATCCAATAATAACCTTCCTCGTCACGCTTAACCCCGTCACCCGCAAAATATTTTCCTGGGAAGCTTGAAAAATAGGCTTCAATAAAACGCTCATGGTTGTTATAAAGAGTTCTCATTTGTCCAGGCCACGAACGAGCAAGAACCAGGATTCCTTCTGCTTGACCTTCAAGAACCTCACCACTCTCATTAACCACCTGGGGTTCAATACCAAAAAAAGGTTTGGAAGCTGAGCCTGGTTTCAGTGGTGTTGCATAAGGCATCGGTGTAATCATATGACCACCCGTTTCAGTTTGCCACCAGGTATCAACAATAGGACATCTACTCTCTCCAACAACATGATAATACCATTCCCATGCTTCTGGATTTATAGGCTCTCCTACGGTTCCTAGTATTCTCAAACTCGATCTTGAAGTTTTTTGAACAAGTTCATCTCCCGCACCCATCAATGCTCTAATTGCTGTAGGAGCAGTATAGAATGTGTTAATTTGGTGCTTATCAACAACTTGCCAAAAACGTGAAGCATCTGGATAGTTTGGTACACCTTCAAACATTACTGTTGTCGCTCCATTTGCCAGTGGACCATAAACGATATAGGAATGCCCCGTCACCCAACCGACATCGGCAGTACACCAATAGATATCTCCCTCTTGATAGTCAAAGGTATATTTATGTGTCATTGCAGCATAAAGAAGATATCCTCCAGAAGTATGAAGCACTCCTTTTGGCTTACCAGTTGAGCCTGAAGTATAAAGAATAAAAAGGGGATTTTCAGCATCAAACATCTCACAAGGATACTCAGATGAGGTATGCTCAACAATGTCGTGATACCAAACATCTCTTTCACCCCAAGAAACTGACCCACCAGTTCTTTTAACAACTACGATGGCTTCAACACAGTTGCAATCACTGGTTGCTTTGTCAACATTAGCCTTTAAAGGAATGGGTTTACCGCCACGGACACCTTCATCTGCTGTAATAACAACTTTACATTCGCTGTCCAGTATTCTATCACGCAGAGCATCAGGCGAAAATCCGCCAAACACTACTGAATGGATTGCTCCTAGCCTTGCACATGCAAGCATCGAAACTGCTGCTTCGATAACCATAGGCATATATAAACAAACACGATCTCCCTTTCCAACTCCCAATTCTCTTAATGCATTTGCCAATCTGCAAACTTTTTCATGTAGTTGGCTATAAGTTATTGATTTACTTTTGTTAGGGTCATCACCTTCCCAAATAATAGCCACTTGATTAGCGCGCTCAGGAAGGTGGCGGTCTAGGCAATTGTACGATACATTTAATGTCGCTCCTTCAAACCAGGCAATCTTTCCGCTCGTAAAATCAACGTCAGAAACCCTCTCCCATTTTTCATCCCAGTCAATGAAGGCCCTTGCTTGGTCTGCCCAAAAAACATCAGGTTCCTTCATCGAGCGTTCATACATAGATTCATATTTTTTTGAATCTATCAAGGGCTCTCTTTCAGTATGCATGATTGGATAAGTCATTCATCACCTCTTGATTTGTTTATTTGAGTGATTAATGTTACCAAATCAAAGAAAACTAATATATAGAAAATAATGTTTTTTTAACAACAAAAAAAACAAAAAAAATGACGCTTTCGCGTCATTTTATTTAACCACTATATCGTATTAATTATTCTTGTTCTGCATCTACCACTCAATCATCCCTATCTTCATCAAGAGTTACTTCAGAAAGTTCCTCTTTAACTTCTTTCATTTTTACCTCTGAAGCAAGGTACTCTTGAGCATTTAGTTCCTCCTCCATAGCGTACTCTTCAGTCAATATTGAAGCATCTATGAGACCAGCCTCAATCTCTCTTAAAGCCAAAACTGTCGGTTTATCTTTGCCAGCATCAAGTGTTGATCTATGACCACCAGAATTCAATTGATGTGCTCGTTTTGCCGCCACTAAAACTAATTCAAAACGATTTGAAACGAAGTCTAAACAATCCTCTACTGTTACTCTTGCCATAAACTAAATAACCCTAATTGAGTCTGATGATAAAATGGGTAATTTTACGTTAAATTTACCTCCAATGGAAAGACTTATTGCTCTTGATACTGAGACGACAGGATTTGAAACCTCTAAAGGTCACCGAATTATAGAAGTTGGCGCAGTAGAAATCATCAATAGAGAAATTCAAAACCATGAATTTCAAAAATATGTACAACCTAATCGTAATGTTGGTGAATCAGTAAAAGTTCACGGAATTACAGATAGATTCTTAATTAACAAACCTCAATTTAAAGAAATCGCGGAAGATCTTCTTAGCTTTATTAAAGGGTCGACATTGCTCATACATAATGCCCCATTTGACTTGGGCTTTCTTAATTACGAACTCGGACAAGCTGGTATTAAAGAGTCAATCGATGATATCTGTCCTGTGATTGACACACTGGAATTATCAAAACAGCAAAGGCCTGGCACGATGCACAACCTTGACGCGCTTTGTAGACGCTTTGAAATAGATGCCAGTTCTCGCACTATTCATGGCGCCTTATTAGACGCAAAAATACTCGCGCAAGTTTATCTTGCTATGACTGGAGGTCAGTCAAATCTTTTTCAGGAATCTTTTAACAATAAAACTCATAAAACTAGTTCTTCATCAATTAAGCGACTAAATATAAATGTTAAAAATTTAAAGGTAATTTATGCCAATAAAAATGAAATTAAAGAACATGATAATTACTTTCAAAATTGACAAAACAGCAAATCAATTAGGGATTGACTAGATGTTCTATCAAAGTATAATTATCTTTTTTTCGGAGTGTAGCGCAGCT
>CAZSHL010000062.1:0-7528 GCA_964606585.1 uncultured Piscirickettsiaceae bacterium | reverse complement strand
CCCTGGATTCAATGATTTTTGCTGAAATGCTCGATGAGGCTGGATGTCCTGCTGGAGTATTTAATCTGGTTAATGGTGATGGGGCAGGTGTTGGAAGTCAACTTACCTCCCACCCAGACATCGACATGATCTCTTTCACCGGCTCAACCAGAGCTGGTTCTCTCATCTCTCATAACGCAGCTGACGACTTTAAGAGGGTTGCATTAGAGCTGGGCGGCAAAGGCGCCAACATTATCTTTGCAGATGCAGACGATAAAGCCGTCAAAAGGGGTGTTAGGCATTGCTTTAACAATACCGGACAGTCTTGTAATGCACCTACAAGAATGTTGGTCGAACGCTCAATCTATGATCAGGCAGTTGAAATAGCCAAGCAGACTGCAGAGTCAACTCGAGTTGACGTCGCATCCAAAGAGGGTAGGCATATTGGTCCGGTTGTTTCCAAACTCCAATTTGACAAAATCCAGAGACTCATCCAAGAAGGTATAGAAGAGAATGCAAGATTAGTGACCGGGGGAACCGGAAAACCTAAGGGTCTAGAAACGGGCTATTTTGTCAAGCCGACTATATTTGCTGATGTCAGTAATGAAATGACAATCGCACAGACTGAAATTTTTGGACCTGTTTTGTCGATTATCCCTTTCGATACCGAAGAAGAAGCGATCGAAATCGCCAATGATACCCCGTACGGTTTAACAAATTACATTCAAACTCAGGATCCCGAAAAAGCGAAACGTGTTTCTAGAAGAATGCTTTCGGGTATTGTTGAGGTTAACGGTAAAAGTTCAGGTAGTGGCGCTCCTTTTGGAGGCTACAAACACTCTGGAATTGGTCGCGAGAACGGTGAACTAGGTTTGAAAGAGTTTATTGAAGTTAAGGTGGTTACTGACTGGAGTTGATTTCCAGTTAATGCGTACTGGATGACTATAAAAAAAATTGCCGTTGGTGGCATTAGCACCGAATGTAGCAGCTATTCAGCGCACACCCAAAAAGAAATTGATTTTGAAGATATAAGAGGCCAAGCTTTGCTTGAACTCGTTGACTTTCCGTTTGCAGAATATGATATTGAGGCTTATCCTGTTTTCTTTAGTAGATCTGTACCTGGAGGTCCAATAGAAGCTAAATATTTTGAACACATAAAGAATAAGTTCATAGTTCAACTGAAATCTCTAATGCCTCTTGATGGTCTGTTGTTGTTGATGCATGGAGCGATTTACGTTAATGGTGTCGATGACCCAGAGGGAGATTGGATTAGTGCTGCTAGAGAGGCGCTTGGAATTGACTGTTTCATCTCTGTCAGTTTTGACCTACACGGTCAGGTAACTAACAAGATTGTGCGCAATATTGACGCCTTCGCGGCATTCAAGACAGCACCGCACATCGATGTAAAAGAAACCTATCACAGAGCTGCTCGAATGCTTTGCGATATGCTTACAAGCCAACATAGAATGAATGTGATATGGTGCCCTATACCTGTTCTTGTCTCTGGTGAGATGTCTTCCACTCTCATTGAGCCTTGTCGCTCTATCTATTCAAAGTTGGAGAAATACAATGAGATTGATGGTGTAATCGATTGTAATCTTTTGGTAGGCTACGTCTGGACTGATACAGCACGTGCAACAGCAGCAGCTGTGGTGACTTGTAGCATCAAAAATTCTGGAATCGATGTATGTATCGAAATTGCAAAGCTCTATTGGCAGTCACGCCACCAATTATGTTTTGATATGGATTCGGGCGATATTCACTCAGCAGTTGAAAGACTATCAGACGAATTCTCAATCATTGCTGATAGCGGCGACAACCCAACAGCTGGTGGCGTCGGCGACCGTGCAGACATACTAGATGAGATTATAAAACATAAGGTCGAGAACGTGCTTTTTGCTGGGATTGCTTCACAAAGCGCCTACACTGAACTTAAAGGAGGAAATGATTTTGTACTCGGTAATGACTTCGGAGGTGGTGGACCCCAACTCAAACTACACGCTGATAGCGTCTATTTTAAGAATGAATGCGCAATCGTTAGAACGCATAATATCTCAATAATTGTGACAAAAAAGAGAAGAC
Source organism: uncultured Piscirickettsiaceae bacterium (assembly GCA_964606585.1). GTDB lineage: Bacteria > Pseudomonadota > Gammaproteobacteria > PS1 > Pseudothioglobaceae > Pseudothioglobus. Next base: position 5,467 of record CAZSHL010000062.1, on the reverse strand, counting down.
CTTTTCATTATCTCTCTGACTTCTTGGAATTAAATATAAACCTCGCTGATTATCACATATTGATAGTCAAGTCCGGATACCTGGCTCCAGAAATAAAAAGTCTTTCGGCACCCTCTTATATGGTTTTAAGTGATGGCGCAGTTAATCAGAATTTAAAAGCTCTTACAAATAATCACAGAAATCGACCTATATATCCATTTCAGAAGTTTAATGAATTTAACCCACAAGCAAGTGATGGATTAAACTATTTCAGCTAACTATTTCAGCTAACTATTTATGACTTCTAAACAAATCCTTTTAGCGCTTATCGTACCAATCACTTGGGGCTTCGGTTATGCCTTAACAAAGATTGGCATGGATCAGTTCACACCACTACTGCTCATGTCGCTTCGTTTTGGGATTGCTGGTCTGATACTGATATGGTTTACCAAGCCGCCTTGGGAACATATGCGAGAACTTTTTATGGTCGCTTTTATAGGCTCAACGATACAGTATGGTTTAACCTACTATGGATTAAAAGGAATCGATGTCTCTACGGCTGCCATTTTAGTACAGCTAGAAGGACCTATTCTTGCACTATTAAGCGCTCTGATTCTTAAAGAAAAGTTTGGTTGGCCCCGTGCACTTGGAATGGGGCTGGCATTTGTCGGTGTTATTATCATTGCTGGTGAGCCAAGACTAAGTGGAAACCTGGATAGTGTTTTCCTGATAATTTCGGGTGCAGTTTTCTGGGCGATCGCTCAGATTATGATAAGTAGACTCAAGTCACTCTCAGGTATCACTATACTAGCTTGGGTTGCACTTATCGCTTCACCCCAAATGTTTCTAATTTCTCTAGTCATTGAGGATGGTCAGTGGCATTCTATTGTTAGTGCCGATCTGATAGATTGGTTAATAGTGTTATATCTATCCTTTATCATGACGGTTATTGGATACAGTGTTTGGTATCACTTGTTGCGGATTTGCGATGTTAGCAAGATATCGCCATTCCTGATGTTGCTACCTGTTACCTCAATCACTGCAGGTATTACTCTCTTAGGAGATCAATTTACGCTGGTAATGGGGATTGGGGGATTAATGGTGATGACGGGCGTTGCAAGCACTCTAGTTAACTGGCGCAGACCTTCGAGAAAAACTTAAACTGAAATAAATAGAAATTACGTTATTGCCGTTTCCAGCACTCCAAAATCTCATCACGAATAAACTCAAGGGGTGTGCCTGGAGGATACTCGTGCTTCCATTCTTCAGCACATCTCTCGGCAAGTCGCTTTGTATTTTTGATTGGGGAACGCGGAAAACGATAAACACTCCATACTCGATTGACAATGACTCTCATTCTTCTACCAACCATTCTTCTCTCCCTATCCAAATTGCAAATTTTCTATACTATGTTCAATTAGCGTACATAGGTAGAATGTTATAATTCTCCTCATTACAACATCTAGAGGCAATTCTACGCTACTTAGTAAGAAAATTGAAGAGATAAATGCCCACAACACTAGTTATATATAACCCGACAGCTGGGCATGGCCGTGTTAGAAAACATTGGCCAGTGATAGCAAAAACAATGTCTGAAGCAGGCATTGAATTTGATGTGGTCAAAACCAGCGCACCCCTTGAAGCGACAAAGATCGCCCAAAAAGCCACAATAAAATATAAAACTGTTATCGCAATTGGTGGTGATGGCACGGTCCATGAAATCGTCAATGGACTGCTTCTCGCCTCCAAAGAGCAAGAAACAATCAAGCTAGGCGTAATTCCGCTCGGTAATGGTGATGATTTTGCCAAAATGATACCGCCAAAGACCAAGATAGGAGGAAAGGTTTTTGGTTGGCAGGTTGCGATTGATAAGATCAGACGGGGTCAAACAATGCTTATGGATGTTGCACGTATGACAGAGAGCTTATCAACACCTGACAACAGTATCCAAGCGCAATACTTTATGAATGGCATGGATATTGGATTTGGCGCACAGGCGGCGCTCAACTTTATCAAGATACCCAAATTTATGAGTGGTATGGCGGCTTATATGACAGCAATTATGAAAACTTTAATCAATTATCATATCCCGCATGTCAGCATTCAGATCGACGAGCATGAGCCATTTGAAAAGTCTACTACCATGACTGCGATAACCAATGGACGCTGTTTTGGGAGCGGATTTTGGGTTTGTCCTGAGGCTGAGGTGGACGATGGCTTACTAGATGTAATGATGGCCGACAGTATTGGAAGATTGGGGATTATGCGCCTGATTCCCAAAATTACTAAAGGAACCTATCCTTACTAACTATCAAGCTCGCAGAATCGTGATAAAGTCCGATAAGCCATTCGTAGTGGAGGCAGACGGCGAGATCCCCTATCCACAAACTCGACACCTAGAAATACAAATCCTTGACAAAAAGTTGCGTGTGATTGTCTAGCGTTTTGTAATTTCAGACAAATTAAATTAAAGATATAATTAAACCATGCATGAATCATTAAAACCGAATCAGCCAATGAGTGACCAGTGGCATTTTCACCCTCAACTGCCAGTTGCCTTTTATCCCTTTTTTGAGTGGCCACCAAAACCCGCCAATTGGTACAGCTTTTTATGGAATTACTGGCTTCAGAAATCAGACAGAACTATTTTTCTTGCGCTCACATTTGTAACGTTTTTTTTCCTGATGCCTTCTATGGATACAATGTCAACCTTATCGCTTGACTGGATCTCAATGGTCGTAGTTAGGAATTTGGCTTTATTTATAATCATAACCGGGAGTCTGCATTGGTGGTTCTATATGCGCAAAGGCCAAAGTATAGACTATAAATTTGATAGTCAGCCAGAACTCAAGAATAATAAGCTTTTCACCTTTAACAACCATATCTACGACAATATGTTTTGGTCTCTAGTCAGCGGACTTCCTGTCTGGATTGGTTTTGAGGTTTTGATACTCTGGTCATTCGCTTCAGGCTCGATAGAGATCTATCAGTATAGTGATGGTTGGATTTGGTTCTATCTATGGTTTCCGCTTTTACAAATATGGCAGAGCTTTCATTTTTATTGGTGGCATCGACTGCTACATATTCCAATCTTTTATAAGCTGTTTCATGCCATCCATCACCGCAATACCAATCCTGGGCCTTGGGCGGGATTTTCGATGCATCCGGTCGAGCATATCCTATTTATGAGCTCATTGTTGATTCATTTTGTCTTACCAAGTCATCCTCTACATGTACTATATCATCTATATTGGCTCGTTCTAGGAACTGTTTCAACGCATTCAGGTTATGAAATGATCTGGCTAAAAAACAGAAATCTGCTGACAGTAGGTTCGTTTTTCCATCACATTCATCACCGCTATTTCAATTGCAATTACGGGAACCCCGAAATACCACTCGACCTCTGGTTCGGAAGTTATCATGACGGTAGCGAAGAAGCGACCAAAAAATTGAGAGAAAAATTTAGTTAATCTGAACGTAAAAATTCAATGGATATCAGTATTACAGAGCTAGATAATTACCTAAAAAAATCTGAAAGTAATGTTTCTAATATTCGACCGGGTTGTGAAAAAAAAAATCCTTTGGTCGAGAGAATCAGACACCAAAACAAATAAAAGCATAGTCTTTATTCATGGCTTTTCTGCTTCAAGTATTGAGTGCTCACCAGTTATCGAACTAGTTGCTGAAAAACTTAAAGCCAACCTTTTTCTTACTAGACTTAGAGGTCACGGTCAGGATGGTAAAGCTCTAGCTGAAGCAAACCTCAATGAACTTATTAAAGATACCCAAGAGGCGATAGCAATCGGAAAAGTAATCGGCGATGAAGTGATTGTGATTGGTTGCTCGACTGGATGCTCTCTAATCCATCTTGTACTCGGTCAAGGTATTAAAATTAAGTCTGCAATCTATATTTCACCAAACTTTAGTCCAAAGCCACTGAAAGGTCATGCGTTACGTCTTCCTGGAGCAAAATTCCTTATGCCCTTGGTATTCGGCAAAACGCACTCTTTTATACCAAAAAACAAAGAATCTGCTCGATGTTGGACTACATCTTACCCAATATCAGCGCTTTTTACTATCAAGGATTCAGTTCTTGCCGCACATCAAGTGAAACACAGTAAAATCTCGACACCAATGCTGTTTTGGTTTTCCGACAAAGACAAAATAGTGAACTCCAAATGGACACGCAAAATTGCCTCAAAGATAGGCGACAATGTGACCCTTTTTAATCCTATACTTACCAATCAGGACGATCCCTCCAAGCATGGCATACTGGGTGATATATTAAGCCCAAATCAAACCAAACAAGGTGTCGAAAAAATACTTAACTGGCTTGATGATAATTAAAACAGTGATAAATCATTAACCTTGCTTTGTATATGGGTATATACTTCAACTTAGATTTATTTAACAATTAATTCATATGGCCAATATTTTCAATCAACATCCCAAAGAGGTTGGAGAGACCTACTTCCAGCACCTCTGGATCGCCTTTAAATTTAGTTTCACCTTTTTAACATTGTTTGTTATTGCCTTTATTCATGCTATATTCCCTTTTCTTTTTAAAGGTACATCGAGCAAAAAAGTCATTTCAATGGCAGAGAATATGAAAACTAGAAAAAAATAGCGCTTACCATTATTGCCAATCGCTAAAGCAAGGATAGAATATTGCCGTCTCCTTCTACAAAACTATATTTTTCGAAATCCTTTTTCATTATCCAAGCGATATTTTCATGCTCGTTAAGTTCAATTTCACCACTGCTTTGTGAACATATGTAGTAGTGCAACACAATATTGATCTTGTCGTCTTTGTATCGCTCTTCGGCAATTTTATTGTGGACATCGATTGTAATTCCTAGCTCCTCTTGGATTTCTCTTGAAAGTGCTTCCTGAAAGGTTTCATCGGACTCGACTTTACCACCGGGAAATTCCCACCTTAAACCCATATATTTATCTCGATTACGCTGAGCAATTAGATATAGATCACCTTTTTTTATAATCGCAGCGACAACATCTTGAAGTTTCATGACTATATGTTTTAAATATCTATCTTGAAAGGTTACTCCAGCTCCTTAAGAAGGCTTGCTCTGCAGCAAAGAGCCACTCATAGGGCATATCTTTCCGGATGATGCGTTGTCCAAGTATGAGCATGTGTTCAGGGTTAGTATCGATAATGTTTTCGGCATGCTCTAATGATTCAACCTGAATAAATACATCAATGGTGAGAATGGATAGAATCTCGATAGGTAAGTCCATGGAGTTGTCGTAGGCATAGTTAACGACAGAATTGAGGAATCCGGTTGGTGTTGCATAATCAAATCGATGACAGTCGAGTTCTCCGGGTTTGCAGGAATTCTCAACCAGCAGCTTGTTAGGTACAACCTCTAGCTCTTTCTCCGAAGAGGTTTCAATTTCTGTTTGCAGAGAAGATTCCAATGGCACTTCCTCTTTTATTTCAACTACAGGCTCGACAGCACTATTGGTAATT
>CAZSHL010000061.1:0-7630 GCA_964606585.1 uncultured Piscirickettsiaceae bacterium | reverse complement strand
CAGATCAACAAGATATAGCGGTTTACGATAACCGAGCTGAAATAAAACTCATCACTTGCTACCCCTTTGATACTCCTATTACCGGAGGGCCACTAAGATACATAGTGACTGCAAAATTGATCTAGGAGTAGTTTTTCTTCTCTCAATACGTTGGAGTGCTTTTCCCATATTATTAACGTCCACCTCTTAGTTTTATATACTCCCTTATCTCTTTGGTTTCGGCATTCAACTCGTCTTCCTGGTTGTACTTATGTAAATCTGTAAAGTAGTATTTAATCCCTTCATAAATTTGAAAAGGAAGAAAGAGTAAAGAAAGTAATAACCAGACTATATAAAAAAAGAAAAATATCTTATAGATTAGCGAGTATGAAATAGCATTGTAGAATGAAACAATATCTAGTTCAAGATAGCCTAAATAAACACAGAAGACAATAAAGCCAAGATTTAGTAATAAGCCAATAAGTTTGCCTATAAATTTAGCTAGTTTTTCCACTTCAATAAATTTAACCACAAGTTCCCCCACAACGACTACGAATAATGATTTCCTTGGTGTCAGGATAACTAATATTAAATTTTCGAGCTAGATAGTCTAAAGTTTTATGTTGATAGGTATAGAGCATCACCATCATATAGACTTCATCGTCGCTAACGGGAGCGTTGTTTTTGTGTCTAAATGATTTTTGTCCTCTTGGCATATATATAGTTTAAATTTTCTTTGTCTTGTTGGCTAATATCAAGACGTCGATATCGCTTTTTCTATTAAGTGAATGCATCATGCGGTGACAGTTTGGGCATAAAGCTACTGCATTTTCTGTCATATCTTCACCGCCATCTTCTAAATGTCTAACATGGTGAACCTCGAGATAAGGTTCGCCATTTGCTTTATTAAAGGGAGCAGATTGTTCGCATAATTCACAAACACCATTTGCCCTTCTCAGAGTATAGGCAACAACGTAGGGGTTTCTTTGATTGCGCAGAGTAGAGACTTTTCTGAATCCAAGTATATCGGGCAAGTTTTTTGCCTTTTCTTCCAATTCTTCATTACTGAGTTTTTGTGCTTTATTGAATTTAGTCTGGAAAAGCTCGTCAACTTGAGCATTTTCTATTGGTCTAGAATTATCATTAAACTCTAAAGGGAAAACCCAAACTTTCCTAGGATCTCCATTTTTATCAAGTTGCATTTTCTGATAAGGTTTTTTATATAAACGAACTTGGCCTCGGTAGTCATAGATTCCTTTTCTAAAGACCTCAAAAAGATGAAGATCTATACCATTCGTATTTGACTCTAATAGGGTTTTGTTTTCGCGTGTCATTGTCTGATCACCAACCTGACCCTTACCAATATGATGTACTTTATTATCAAACCATCTGTCATGGTAGATTGATTTGACATGATTGATAATTAATACAAGCGTATTTGTTGTGTTTGATTTGTTCATTCCTGATTGCAAAGAGCAACGAAAGGTTGAACGAATTTCATCATTCGTGTACTGATCTCCAATCTGCAACTGTTCAATCTGCATAGTTAGGTCTTTGATAATAAAACAAATTTCACGACAAATCTATCATAGCACTTTTTTCAAAGGCTTTAATCTGAATTGAGTTTTTGCAAAGCAGTGTTATCTAAAATTCAAGTTGTTATGAATTTTTTTGCTAGTGACAGTGCAATTTTTTTTGCATAATTACAATTATGTCTATAAAAAATATTTTGGTCTTTAAACATATGCCATCACAAAACCCTGGCATATTTCGAACGTTTGCTGAAAATCAGGATGTTAAGTTTAGTGAGATAGATTTACATGCCGGTGATGAGATTCCTGATTTGACTTTCTATGACGGTCTGTGGGTGATGGGAGGTTCAATGAATGTTTGGGAGGAGGACAAATATCCATGGCTGATTAAAGAGAAAGAAGCCATCAGGGTAGCGGTAGAGGAGTTAAATATGCCTTTTTTAGGTATCTGTCTTGGACATCAACTGCTTGCCGATGCGCTTGGTGGTAGGGTAGAGAAAACCGAGCAATATGAGGTCGGTTTATTTGAAATTGAGCCTACTAAAGAAGGAATAAACCATCCGCTTTTACGTAATCTCGGGAGTACCACTAAATGGGCAAATGTTCATTTAGTTGAAGTTGTCGAGGCTCCACAAGGAGCAATAATTCTAGCCTCATCAAAGAGATGTCAAAATCATGTTATGCAGTTAGGAGAGTTTATATATTCGTGTCAGTTTCATCCTGAAGTTTGTGACCACACTCTGGATGGCTGGTTAAAAATTCCAGGTATACCTGAAGCTATTGAGGATTTGTTAGGGACCAAGGGTTTTGCTGATTTTAAATCCAGCTTTACCGAGAATTTACCTGCAAATAACAAAGCTTCTCTCGCTTTATTTGAAAACTGGTGTAGTTTAGTTTTTAAATAATCTGATAATTTTTGAAGAAAAATTTAACAAAAATTTATAACTGAAATTGTTGTTGCATTGTTTCATATACAATGTCAAAATTCAACTATAAAAATACTTTATATTAATGCCAAAAAAACAATGCTCAAAGTGCCAAAAAGATTTTGGTTGCGGAGCTGGTAGTGGGTCTGGTCGTTGCTGGTGTATGAGTTTTCCACCAATCATGCCGCTTGAGTCTGACTTGGATTGTTTTTGTCCATCTTGTTTAGGAATGGCTGTTGAAGAGAAGATTATTAGTTTAATTAGTGAAAAAGGACTAGGTTACGTTCAAAGTCTTGCTGAGCCATATCGCGAGCAATCTGAACTGCTTGAGCATGTTGATTACAAGTTAAAAGATAGTCAACAAATTTATAGCACTTGGTATCTAGTTAAACAGGGACAATGTTGCGATGACAGTTGCCAAAACTGCCCTTACTAGAATTAGTAGAAATAATTTAACTATATGGAATTTCTTGAAGAGTTATGCACAAGTTTGATGACGAAACATCCAGAATATTATTGAATGTCGTTTCACATACGATAGATAGATTGAGTATGGATCCAGTTTCCTTAGATTATCCAAAATCAGTTGAGTTTTTTGAAAAAAATGCCCCCAGTCTAATCAATGAAGAGGGCAACTCGATCGAGGCAGTTTTTGATCAATATAAGGAAACTATAGAGGAAAGCATTATTTCGGTAGACTCGCCAAGAAATCTTGCCTTTATTCCCTCTGCTCCTACCAAAGCATCAATGATCTTTGACCTAGTGGTTTCTGCCGGCTCTTTGTGTGGCGTTTCATGGCAGGAGGCTAGTGGCGCTGTATGGGTCGAAAATCAAGTGATACGTTGGATTGCTGACTTAGCGGGATTGCCAAAAGATGCCGGAGGTTGCTTTGTTGCTGGTGGAACTAATGGTAATCTTTCATCGCTTGTGGTTGCTAGAGAACAGTACATAAAAAAACACAAAAACGCCTCAAAGCGTCTAGCAATAATTTGTTCAGATCAGGCTCACTCATCGGTCAAGAGTACCGCCAAAGTGATGGATTGTGAGGTGGTCGTTGTTCCAAGTAATGAAAACTACCAATTAACCGGAGAGTCGATTAAAAAAGAGTTCGATATTCATCAGGACAAATACCAAGCATATGATATTTTTTCGATTGTGGCAACGGCAGGAACAACTAATCTAGGCGTAATTGATGATATTGAAAGCATTGCAAACTATGCAAATGAAAACGATGTTTGGCTTCACGTTGATGCCGCCTATGGTGGGGCTGGTTTATTGTCGGACAAGGTGGCAGAGCTTTATCGCGGAATTGAGAAGGCTGACTCTTTTATTGTTGATCCACATAAATGGTTATTTGCGCCACTAGACTGTGCCGCGGTTATTTATCGTAACAAGCATATAGCGGCAGAGGTTCACGCACAACAAGCGAGCTATCTTGATGTTTTGCATGAAGATGAAGAGGGCGATAATCCCTCAGACTATGCCTTTCATCTTTCAAGGCGTGCACGCGGATTGCCTCTTTGGTTCTCATTATCTGTATACGGAATTGATGCATATCGAAGGGCAGTTCAGAGTTCACTTGATATAGCTAGCTACTCTGCAACAAAAATCAATAAAGCTTCTTATTTATCCTTGTTAATTGAACCTGTATTGTCTGTCGTTGTATTTGAACGTAATGGGTGGGACTGGCAGGATTACAAGGATTGGTCAACTGAACAACTAAGAAAACAAGTATGTTTTGTTGTACCATCAATGGTTTCAGATAAACCAGTATTGCGTTTTGCTTTTACAAATCCAAGAACGTCTAAAGATATAGTCGATGAAATCTTGTTGAGTTTAAAGTAATTAGTTATTAGTATGAAAAGCTATTTTAAAGGGAAAAAATGATAAGAGAAATTGTAGAGATAGGTAACCCAGCTTTGCGTCAGATTGCTAAGTCTGTCCCGGAAGATGAAATTCCAAGTAAAAGAATCCAGAGACTTGTTGAAGATCTGATAGAAACAATGCGCTATGCAAATGGAGCCGGACTAGCGGCAACACAGATTACTGTACCACTTCGGGTTTGTGTAGTTGAGGTTAAAAAAAATCCGCGCTATCCCTACAAACCTGATATACCCTTGACAGTGCTAATCAATCCCAAAGTTACCTTCCTTACAGATAAAAGAATGCATGTTTATGAGGGCTGCTTATCTGTACCTAATCTTAGAGGAAAGGTGGAGAGATGTCTAGAGATAAAGGTTGAAGCTTTTGATAGAAATGGTAATAATATTAGTTTTATTTCTAAGGGTATTAGTGCGGGAACTTTTCAACATGAGTTAGATCATCTTGATGGTCTTATCTATACCGACAAAATTAAAGATCCTTCTACCCTTTGTACTTTGAAAGAGTTTGCAATTAACTATGAGGATAAGTTTAAAGAAGAAGTTATGAATATTGTTGAAGAATATGGAAGCTAGCGAACAGGATAGTAATTTTGAACTGAAAAACTCACAGGACCGTGGAGCGGGTGTGATAACTAAAAATGCCTTCAAGAAAGGGCAAGTTGTCATGAGAGGCGTTATTAAAGAAATCCTTAGTGTCAATAGCGAGCATTCATCTCAAATCGGAGAAAATCAATTCGTCAATCCTGTTGGGTTTATGGCTCTAGTTAATCATTCTTGTGAACCTAATTGTGGCATCCAAGTAAACGAAACTGGTGCGCATGATTACGTTGCATTTAAAGATATCTCGGCTGGAGAGGAGATTACTTTTGATTATGCGATGCAGAACTATCAGATCGGATACTTTCCAAGTCGCTGTTTGTGTGGTGTGAAGAATTGCCGAGGGATAATCGGTGGATGGAAAGATTTACCAAATAATAAAAAGAAGGAGTATTCAGGTTTTATAGCTCCATATCTAATCGAAATGGATAATAAGTCGTCTAGATAATTTAACGCTAATCTTTAGACCAATAAGATTGAGCAAATTTTTTGTAATTTATGAAATTTTGTCAACAACTTTCGTCATATTTAAGAGACAAAAACTATACCGGCTATCGGCTCTATCAGGATATGTATGAGCAGGCTATTGTTTGTGATCAGGGTGGATATGATAGTGTTGGAATAACTGAACATCACCTAATCAATATCTTGATGATGCCGGCGCCACTTCAGTTTGCGGTAAAGATTGCTGGAGCGACAAAAGATATAAAAATTATTACTGCTGTTGCAGTATTGCCTATTCACGATATGAGAGTGTTTGCTGGAGAAGTTATAGCTGCTCAAATATTCACTGATGATAGGTTAATTTTGGGAGTTGGTAGGGGAGCTTTTGCCTGCGAAATGGCGCAGTTAGATTCTCCTCTTGAGGATAGTCGAGAGAAGTTCAATGAGTCATTAGACGTTTTGCAAAAATTACTTTTTGAAGAAGAGGTTTCTTGGAATGGCAAGTATTATAATTTTGACTCGCTTACTGTTATGCCTCGACCGATGAGAAAAGGTGGACCAAATATAATGATGGCCGTTCTTGATCCTGAAGGAATCTATGCATGCACTAAGAGAGGTTTTCATATTATGACAACTCCGCTTTCCGGTGACCATCAATTGATGTTAGATCAGGTGGCCGGCTTTACTCGCGGAAAGGAAGAGCTTGGGGATAAAGGGAATGATTTGACAATCTCACTTTCTAGGGTAGCCTTCATTGCCAAAAATGAGTCAGACAGAAAAGAAAAATTAGAGATGGCATACGAATATTATTCTCGCTTTGATAACGTATTTACCGGTCCAGGGATTGTTGAAAAGGGAATGATTAAGGTTTTACCGAGAAAGCAAAGTCTCGATGATTTAGCAGAAAGTATACTCATCTGTACAGCAGAGGAGATGGTCGATAAGCTTTCACCATATCGGGAGGCTGGTATTGACAGGGTTATCTTAAATATGAACTTTGGTGCCAGTCACAAAGATACCGTTGAATCAATCTCTCGATTTGCAGAGGACGTGATTCCGCATTTTGCCTAGTGACAAATCTTAATGAATGGTGAATAAAAATAACAATATAAATTGTGTCTATTCAGTATCAGGGTCTGGACCCGCAATATTTTTTGTACACGGTATTGGGGCTAGAAGGTCAGCCTGGAACAAGATCGCTGAATACCTACAAGATAATTTTACTTGTGTTACCTATGACCTGCGTGGCCATGGTGATTCAGCTACAGGTTTATTGCCATATTCGCTAGATGATCTAGTTGAGGACCTAGAAGGTGTAAGAAGAAAAACCAACATAGAAAAAATGCATATTGTAGGGCATTCCTTAGGCGGCATGATTGGGCCAGCCTATGCTAGAAATTACCCAGAAAATGTACATTCAGTTTGTCTACTTAGTACTGCTGCATTTCGTAATAATAATGACAGAGAAAAAATTCAAGGTGTCATTACAAGTATGAAAGAAAAGGGGATAGGTCATATCTTAGAAACTCTCACAGATAGGTGGTTTACCGATGAATTTATTGCAAATAGACCTAAAGATGTTAAGCAGCGTTTACGCCAAGTAATGGAGACCGACTCTGAAGTTTTTTTAGAGGTATTTAGAATATATGCAGAAACAGAAATGTCTCCATGGCTTCACGAAATAAAAAAGCCATGTCTTGTTTTGACAGGTGAAAATGATGTCGGTTGTAGTCCAAGACTTAATCGATTGATTGCTGATAATTTAGAGCATTCAGAGCTCCATATTTTGAAGCACTACAAACATTCCATACTAATAGAAGCACCAAAAAAAGTTGCTGAAAAAATTTATAATTTTTTGATGTCAAAATTTGGATGATCAAAGAATGATTCTACTGTCATGAAAAATTACAAAATTAATAATATTCTGTTTTTTTTTCTGAAAAAACTACTTATACATAATTTTATTATGTGTTTTATCTTTTTTATATACAAATAAAAGATAAATATAGTACATATGATTTCATCAACTACTTTATACTCTTTACCCTGATAGGAGAGAAATTTTCTTATCAAGAAAAAATATATTTTTTTTAACAAAGGAGAAATGTTTTGGAAGAACAACTTGCACAAGTAATTGCTGCAGCACAAGTGACAAACACTTATTTTGCTGAAACATATTACTTTTTATCAATACCTTTGATGATGCTGATTCACGTTGGTTTCTTGTCCTATGAAATGGGCGCAACCCGTGTGAAGAACGTTTTATCTT
>CAZSHL010000060.1:0-7759 GCA_964606585.1 uncultured Piscirickettsiaceae bacterium | reverse complement strand
TCAACTATATTTTTAGCAGTAAGGGATTTAGCGACCCGAACTATGCAGATTGATATTTCTACAACGACGGTTTCTATTTATGCATTTTTTGCAGTGGGCATCTCTGGTTTTTTTGCTATGCCTTTCTTTTCAGCTATGGTTATTCCTTCTTCGATTGAAATAATGTACTTCATATCAGCCATGTTCGTCGGCGTAATTGGCTATTACGCAATCGTACTTGCTACGCGCAATGGAGATGTGTCAGTTATATCGCCATTCCGCTACTCACGTCTAGTGTTTGCTATGCTTTTATCAATCATAATTCTTAAAGAAAGGCCAGATTTATTAACACTCAGCGGAGCTGCAATTATTGTGGCTTCAGGTATATATTCATTCATTCGTGAGGGTCGTTTGAAGCAAATGCAATAAAAATAGTTCCGATAGTTTTCTTCTCCTTATAGTTTAAGAACGTATCGTAAAGAAAAGCTTGCTTTCCCAAGAAAACTTTATTAACATTCGCAAGATAAATCACATCAAGGATATGTTATGAATATGCCAAGAACAAAACTTATTCCAAATGGGGAAAATGTCATTCATACTTTTTCTGATACAGAATATAAAAATCGCCAGTCAAAGCTTAGAAAGCATATGTCTAAAAACAATATTGATACTGTAATTTTTACATCTATTCACAATATCAACTACTACAGTGATTTCCTCTATTGTTCTTTTGGTCGTCCCTATGCTTTAGTGCTTACTCAAGACAAGGCCACAACGGTTTCTGCAAATATTGACGGGGGACAGCCTTGGCGCCGAACCTTTGGTGAAAATCTAGTCTACACCGACTGGCTAAAAGACAGTTTCTTCTATGCTCTTCAGAAACTAACTCAAAATAAAGGCAGAATTGGCATCGAGCATGACCATATTACAAAGGAACGCCTAGATAAACTTCGAAATACATTTGATAAAGCCGAACTTATAGATATATCAGTTGACTGTATGAAGATGCGTTCGATTAAATCAGACGAAGAAATTGCACATATTATCCAAGGCGCTAATGTTTGCGATATTGGTGGTGCCGCATTAGTTGAAGCAGTCACTGAGGGCGCACCTGAGCATGAAGTAGCACTTCATTCCACCCAAGCTATGGTTAGAGAAATTGCAAAGAGATACCCACACTCCGAACTTATGGATACTTGGACTTGGTTTCAGTCTGGAATAAATACTGATGGCGCGCATAACCCTGTTACTGCAAGAAAAGTTCAAAAAGGAGACATTCTGAGTCTCAACTGCTTCTCAATGATTGCAGGCTATTATGTTGCACTCGAACGAACACTGTTCTACGACCACGTTGATGATGAGTCTTTGAGACTATGGGAAATTAACGTGAAAGTTCATGAAGAAGGAATGAAACTTATTAAGCCTGGTGTAGCATGTCAAGATATTGCCCTAGAACTAAATAAAATCTTTGAAGAACATAGTCTACTTCACAATCGTACCTTTGGTTATGGCCATTCATTTGGAGTATTGTCACACTACTATGGTCGTGAGGCAGGAGTTGAATTGCGTGAAGATATTAACACTGTTTTACAAAAAAATATGGTCGTTTCTATGGAACCAATGATTATGATTCCTGAAGGGCACCCAGGAGCCGGAGGTTATCGTGAACACGATATCATGGTTCTTACAGAAGATAGCGCTTATGACATTACCAAGTTCCCGTACGGACCAGAACACAATATCATAAAGAGCTAAAACACACGGGTGTTTGGTAAATCAAAATGACATATGCAGTGACAAAACCAGCTTAAGCGCTCGAGCCTGTCGCTCAATACCATCTGTACACAACACCATAGCGGCTGCATAGTAGGCTTGTAGCAACTCATAAACCGCTTTGTCAACGCTTCCATATTGAGCTTCATAACAGGTGCGCATAGTATTGTGCCAGTTGATACGCTGAAAAGATGCCAGCTCGGAATCCTGCCAGTTTAACTCAAAACTATAACAACTCGATTCTGAATTTGAGTCAAACCCCATTACACAAACTTTTCGTTGGCGCATAGCTGGTAATTCACCAGTAGCATAAGATTCATACTTACCCAAATCAAACAACGGGTGTCCGAACTGCACACCGGCTACGGATACGGGGTCAATCAAGGTAACCTGGGTAGGCCATTTTGGATCACAACCCTTGGCTGGTAATAGCATATTTTCAAGATGTAAATCACCATGCAAACGCACTTGGGGTTGTTGATCCAAGGCTTGCAAAACCGTACTGTTGTCGAGGCGATTCAAATTGTACTTAAGCCCAGCTACAGAATTATTGTTAATCACAAGCTCAGGAGATTCCACTAGAGCTACAAAGTCTGGATGTGTAGTCATCCATTGACTGGCCGAGTGCAGGGTGCTTTTAATATTATTAGATAAGGGAGTATGAGTTTTAGATGAACGTTGTAATTGGCTGAATACACGAGTACCCAAATAGTTTTGAAAAGTATCGGCTTGAGACTGGTTAAACAAGCCCTGACGTGCTAGTTGAGCTACATCAATTCGCTGTTCCAAAAAGCTCATTTCATAGCCCACTCCATGATGGTTATCCCAGTATGAAAGTAGCTGTGGGAATAGATCCATCACCTCTGTTTCCAGATTCAATAGATACAACGCTTCTTGGCGCAAGTTGTCGGCACCCCAAGGACCTGCTGAGTCATTGCCTTTACCTTGTTTGCGCACCCGACGACTGCCATCGTCAAGGAGGATAATTTCGGTACGATCCCAATAACCATCGCGCAACAAGCACTCAATAACGATATTCTCACTAGGAGCGTGGGTAGTTATTTTGGAATTGGAAGTCAAATTAATGTTATTTAATTCACGTTTCTCAAACTTGAAATTGTAATTATTCAGCTATAAACAGTTGAAATCAGCTCTCGTAAGAGTATATTTCTACCATCATTTCGTTAGCTATTTTTTCTAGCTGATCTCTAATGACATATTCCTCAATTGTGATAGGCATGTGTAGATTTATCTCTGCTTTAAAGAGCTTTTCACCAGACATTGAAGCTTCAATAATTTCAGTCTTAATTTCCTCCACATTTGCGTCGAGCGCTGCCAAAGCGTGAGCAAGCTTGTTTATAATACCTAAGTGATTTTGCCCGATTAGCTCGATATTAAATGATCTAAATGGTTCAAGCGCATGTGGTTTTGTTTCCTCACAAGCGATTTGCAATCCTAACTTTGTAGACTCTAGTGCCTCGACTAACTTATTTGCATTCTTTGCAGGTACGTTGACTTTTAAAATCCCAGCGAACTTTCCTTCAAAGCTTGACATTCTACTTTCAATCCAATCACCTTCATATGACAAGATAACCTCAGACAGCCCATCTATAAGACCAGGCTTATCTTCGCCTAATACACTAATTAATATCGATTTCATAACTACTATTTATAATTATCAATACTCGGACAAGAACAAATTAAATTCTTGTCGCCGTAGACATTATCCACTCGCGATACTGGAGGCCAATATTTAACTTTTCTTAAGCTTTCCAATGGGTAGGCCGCCTCTTCTCTTGAATATGGAAAATTCCAACTTGAAGATGATACCACTTCTAATGTATGAGGCGCATTAATTAGAGGATTATCTGTTGCTGGATATTCCCCTGCCTCAACCTTTCTTATCTCTTGCCTGATTTGAATCATAGCGTCACAAAAACGATCTAATTCCTCTAACGATTCTGACTCAGTAGGTTCAATCATTAATGTCCCTGAAACGGGAAATGACATGGTAGGAGCGTGAAAACCATAATCGATCAAACGCTTCGCTATATCGTCCACACTTATGCCAAATTTTTCCTTGATTGGTCGTAAATCAATAATGCATTCATGAGCAACTCTTCCATTCTCATCGCTGTAGAGCAAAGGATAGTGGTCGGCCAAACGAGCTGCTATGTAGTTTGCATTTAATATAGCATTGGTAGTTGCCTCATAAAGGCCGTTCTTTCCAAGCATAGCAATATACATCCAGCTGATAGGCAAAATACTTGCTGAGCCCCATGGTGCACCTGAAATACTCCCAACATCGGTATTATTCAGTGGCGTCTTAGGTAAAAAATCTATCAAATGTTCTTTGACTCCGATTGGACCAACTCCTGGACCTCCACCACCATGTGGGATAGCAAATGTTTTATGCAGATTTAGATGTGAAACATCGCCACCAAACTCACCGGGCGCAGAAATACCTACCATCGCATTCATGTTAGCACCATCGATGTAAACCTGGCCTCCAGCTTTATGAACAACTGCACAAACTTCTTTAACATTTTTCTCAAAGATGCCATGAGTTGAAGGATAAGTGATCATAATGGCAGCTAAATTTTCTTTATTTTCTTTGCACTTAGTTTTTAAATCTAGCATATCAATATAACCATTATCTGCAGTCTTTACCACAACGACCTTCATCCCTGCCATTTGTGCAGAAGCCGGATTAGTACCATGGGCAGAGGCTGGGATAAGACAAATATTACGATACTCCTCTCCATTGCTTCGATGATAAGCACGAATAGCGACAAGACCAGCATATTCACCTTGTGCTCCTGAGTTTGGCTGCAAAGAAATTGCTGAATAACCAGTCACTTCACACAGCATTTCTTCAAGCTCACTTATCATTTGTTGGTATCCTATCACCTGATTCATTGGTACTGCAGGATGGATTTGAGAAAATTCCGGCCAAGTAACAGGTATTAATTCTGCTGCTGCATTTAGTTTCATAGTACATGACCCTAGCGGTATCATAGCTCGGTCAAGTGCAAGATCCTTATCACCCAAATAACGAATATAACGCATCATATTGGTCTCTGAACGATATGTATTAAAGACATCATGAGTCAAGAATTTTGACGTCCTTCTTAATGTTTTACCTATTTGAGACTTATTCTTTTCGAATAGTGATTGAGCGCTTAACTTAGATTCTGTATTAAATATCCGCCATAGATACTCTATATCTTCAGGTGTGCTCAACTCATCAAATGAAACCGAAACGAGGGTTTTATTAAATACATTTATGTTGTAACCATTTTTTTCAGCTTGCATAACCACAGCATCAGAGTTTTTAACTTCAATTGTTAATGTATCAAAAAATGTTTCATTAACTACACGAAAACCCATGGTAGATAAACCATCAGCAAAAACAGCAGCATATCGAAAAATTCTTTCCGCAACCTTAATCAAGCCCTCAGCGCCATGATATACGGCATACATACTAGCCATTACCGCCAAGAGAGCTTGCGCTGTACAGATATTGCTGGTTGCTTTTTCACGGCGAATATGTTGTTCTCTAGTTTGTAATGCTAATCGGTATGCCAATCTACCGTTTGTATCGAGTGAAGCACCAATAATTCTTCCTGGCATTGAACGCTTATAATCTTCCTTAATTGACATATAGGCAGCATGCGGTCCACCATAGCCTATCGGTACCCCAAACCTTTGTGTATTACCAACCACAATATCCGCCCCCATCTCACCAGGCGGCTTTAAAAGGGTTAGCGCTAGCAAATCGGCACTCACAGCAACGAGAGCGTTCTTTTTATGAATAGAGTCTATTAATTTTGAGTAGTCACTACACCCACCATACGTGTTTGGATACTGTAGCAATACACCGAAAACATCTAGCTCACCTAGGTCTGTCAAAGGATCGCCAACGACAACTTCAATACCTAGTGGTTCCGCCCTTGTCAAAACAACTTCAATATTCATTTGATAGCAATCACTGGCGACAAAAAATACTTTGCTTTTCGATTTAGCAACTCTCTGGCACAAACTCATAGCCTCAGCACAGGCGCTAGACTCATCAAGCATAGAGGCATTCGCTATATCCAAACCCGTTAAATCTGAAACCATTGTTTGAAAATTCATCAAAGCTTCCAAACGACCTTGGGAAATCTCAGGTTGATATGGAGTGTACGCCGAATACCAAGCTGGATTCTCCTCAATATTTCGCTGAATCACGGGGAGCGTAATTGTGTTGTAATAGCCCTGGCCAATAAATGACTTATAACGGATATTCATTCTCGCCAGATTTCTTAACTGTTTCAGTGCAGCCAGCTCTGACAAACCTTTGGCGATATTCATCGGTTTTTTGCGTCGAATAATATCTGGCACTACCTCATCTATCAGGTCATCTGAGGTGTCATAACCCAAATAACTTAGCATTCTTTGACGTTGCTCATTAGAAGTGCCAATATGTCTATTTGTAAAGGGATCGTTATTTAGAAGATCCTCAATCTTAATAGCCATTAGATTATTACCTCAAGTTTTAATAAAATTTTAATACGCTTACTCACTCATACCCTCTTTAAATTATTAGCCTCTATAATAATTGTGTTTTACAAACGGTAGTTTCACAACACTAACTGGAATCTTATTATCACGCACCAAAGCGTATAGAGCACAATTATCGTCAATAAAGCTTGTTGTAATCCTTGCTAGAGCAATAGGTTTTCCAGTACTTGGACTAAAACCACCACTGGTAACTTTACCTGCATTATTGCCAGCACCATCCTCAATTAAGGCGCCATCACGAACTGGAATCTTTCCTTCAGGCTGAAGACCAACAATCTTAGCATCTACACCCACAGAAAGTTGCTTCATAATCAAATCATCACCTAGATAGCCCCCTGGTCTAGGACCATCAGATCTTCTTGCCTTTGATAGGGCCCAGGCCAATGAAGATTCTACCGGTGTATGATCTACATCCAGTTCATGACCATAAAGTGATAGGCCAGCTTCCAAACGAAGTGAATCTCTAGCTCCAAGACCTATCCAATGAACTGAATCGTCAGACAATAAAAGTTTGGCGACAAGCTCTGCTTCAATTCCTGGCATTGAAATTTCAAATCCATCCTCACCACTATAACCAGATCTCGTCACGAAACACTCGACATCCCCAATCATTAATGTTTTGGCCGTCATAAATGTCATTTCATTGCACTCAGGTGCAAATTTTGATAACACTTCACATGCCTTGGGTCCTTGCAAAGCTAGTAAGGCAAGTCCTTCTAACAAATCGACCTCGCAATCCATATCAACTAGACTTTTTAGATGTTTGTAATCCGCTAACTTACAGGCGGCATTTACCACTAAAAACAAACTATCACCAACATTTGTTACCATTAAATCATCGATTACACCACTACTACTGTTTGTCAAGACAGCGTATCGCTGTTTCATTAGGGGTAAATCAACAATATCGACCGGAACCATTTTCTCTAATGCCTGTTTAGCGTTTTCTCCAGTAATTCTTATTTGGCCCATATGAGACACATCAAAAAGACCTGCGTTTTCGCGTGTATGTAAATGCTCCCTTTTGATCCCTGCAGGGTATTGGATAGGCATTTCATAGCCCGCAAATGGCACCATCTTTGCACCCGCATCTAGATGCATTTGATGAAGAAAAGTAGTTAATAATTTGTCAATTGATGTCATTAGATTAATCAATTCAAAATTCAATTTCTCTATGAAAATGAACCATAACAACTTGCACTAAGAAAAGGCGTAATTATATTCCTTTACTGATACGAAGAAAACATTAATTTTAGTTTAATTCAATGGTTATTGAATTAATTTTACCTTCAAAAGGATAATGACTTAAAACCTCTATCCCCGTCTCGGTTACAAGAACCATTTACTCCAGTTTGACACACACTAAACCACCTTCTGCGAAAAAATACTAGGTAATCAAATAACAATCATCAACTGTGTGATATGTGGTTATTGGATTTCAGTG
>CAZSHL010000059.1:0-7784 GCA_964606585.1 uncultured Piscirickettsiaceae bacterium | reverse complement strand
AATATCAAACCCTACTCTAACCTCATCTACCGGATCAGAAGCAAGTGAAATTCTAATTGTGTCACCAATCCCTTCGCTTAGCAGTAAGCCCTAGCCAATGGAAGATTTTACCGTACCAGATCGATAAGAACCAGCTTCAGTTATCCCTAGGTGCAGCGGATTATCTATTTGTGATGCCAGCTTTTTATACGCTAGTACTGTCATAAATACCTCCGAAGCCTTGAGCGATACTTTGTAATTATGAAAGTCTAGCTTATCAAGTATGTCAATATGCCTAAGTGCTGACTCTACCATAGCCCCGGAGTTGGCTCTGTATATTTTTTTTGTAAGTCTTTTTCCAATGAACCTGCATTAACTCCCACTCTAATAGGAATATTATGGTCTTTTGCACAAGCAACCACCTCTTTAATGCGTTCTTCTTTGCCAATATTACCTGGATTAATGCGTAAGCAATCAGCTCCATATTCAGCAACTTTGAGCGCTATTTTGTAGTCAAAATGTATGTCTGTAATTAATGGCACATTAACTTGGGACTTAATTTTTTTAAATGCCTCTGCCGCCTCCATGTTAGGTATTGACACCCTTACAAGATCAGCACCAGCTTCTGCAATAGAGATTATTTGTTCTACTGTAGATTCAACATCACAAGTATCTGTATTTGTCATGCTTTGAACACTAATAGGTGCATCACCACCAATAGCGACATTGCCAACAAAAATTTTCTTCGAAAACCTTCTATTGATTGTATGTACTTGCTTCATAATTCTCTATAACTTCATCTAAACCTTTACTACTTTGAATTATTGGTTCATCAAGAGACCCTTCAACTATTTCAGGAGTTGACCCATTAATTTCTTCAACAATCTTAGGCTTAATTACGAAAGTTGTTGATCTTGAGGTATTGGGTGTAAATTTTTCGTATATATACCAAAATCCATACATAATTAAAACTATAGGCAATATCGCAAGTATTAATGATTTTGACTTCTTACGTTTTCTTTTTGGATAGTGTCTAATTCCTTCTAGCATTTCTTCCGGTTCTGTCAAGCACTCTGCCAACTAATTGACCACAAGCAGCATCAACATCATCACCTCTAGTTCGCCTTGTCATAGTTCGAATTCCTAATTTGAACAATATATCTTGAAAATTCCCAATTGTATCTTTTTTTGATGTTTTATATTGAGTTTTTGGAAATGGATTAAATGGAATCAAATTTACTTTAGCAGAAATACCATTTAATAACTTTGCTAAGTTTTTTGCGTGTTCTGGTGAATCATTGACTCCATCAAGCATTACATATTCAAATAAAATATGACGCTGCTGAGTACCTGCATCAAGATAGTGGTGACAGGCCTGCATTAACTCCTTTATAGGATATTTTTTATTGATTGGTACCAATATATCCCGAAGATTATCGTTTGGCGCATGAAGCGAGATAGCCAAACTTACTGGGGTTATTTCTGACATTCGATAGATTGCCGGTACAATTCCTGATGAAGACACTGTCACCTTCCTTCTTGATAAACCAAATGCCCAATCATCTAGTAATATGTTGCATGCATCATATACCGGCCTTTCGTTTAATAATGGCTCTCCCATGCCCATAAACACAACGTTAGATATACGCCTATTTAACCTCATTAGATGATTTTTAGCTATTACTACTTGTGAAATAATTTCATGACATTCAAGATTTCTATTAAAACCTTGTGCTCCAGTAGAGCAAAAAGTGCAAGCTAAAGCGCAACCAACCTGAGAAGAAATACAAAGAGTACCCCTTTCTCTTTCAGGTATATAAACCGTCTCTATATGATTTTTTTCGCCTAGATTGATTACCCATTTTATAACTCCATCACTAGATTCATTCAAAGATACGACTTCTGGCAAATCAATACTTGCAATAGTCTGGAGTTTATTTCTTAAATCTATTGATAAATTATGCATATCATCAAAGTTACTAGAACTTTGATAGTACATCCACTGCATTATTTGTTTTGTCCGAAATTTTTTTTCATTGAGGTCTATGAAAAAACTTGAAAGTTTTTCACGAGAAAGCCCAAATAAATTTTGTTTTTTTAGCATTATATATTACAGCTAAATAGCTGGTGATTTAGCAAAAAAAAATATTACCTAGTTCTTTCACACACTCCATCTTCACCAAAAAAGTACGCAATCTCTATCGATGCATTTTCTAGAGAGTCTGAGCCATGCACCGCATTCTCATCTAAAGATTCTGCAAAATCTGCTCGAATTGTACCTGCTGTAGCTTCTTTGGGATTGGTAGCACCCATAATTTCACGATGCTTAACTACAGCATTTTCTCCTTCCAGAACTTGGACTATTACCGGACCTGAAGTCATAAAAGAAATCAAATCTTTAAAAAAAGGCCGATCCTTGTGAACAGCGTAAAAGCCTCCTGCGCTGATTTCATCTAAATGCAACATTTTTGCAGCAACAATTTTAAAGCCTGCGCTTTCAAAACGAGAATATATCTTGCCGATTAAATTATTAGCCACAGCATCAGGTTTGATTATTGATAATGTACGCTCCATAAAAATCTCCAATTACACTAAAAAGCCGGTATTTTACCATGTCGTAATATGTCTCTATCGAGAAGAGATTAAAGGAAAATTTATTTACTAAATGGCATTTTTATATTAATTCGTCTTTAAAGATTTTTTTCGACGATAGTTATCAAAAAAATCGTACCCTCTAAAATAAGTACTAGCTATTGGCAAAAACCATGGCTGACCAAAATAATAAGGACGAGTCTGTAATGCTGTATTTTCAAAAACAGTAGCTCTCTTGTGTGGATTTAGTATTTTTAGTGCAGCTTTATGACCCAAATAAGGAGCCATTGCGACACCATTGCCGCAATATCCCATTGCTGAATATATTCCTTTATTACAGCTCAGATTTGGCAACATACTAAAACTAAATCCAGTAAACCCTGTCCAACAATGGCTAACACCAACATCTGCTAGACTAGGAAAAATTTCAGTTAGCATTTTACGAAGAATAGGTAATGCCTCTTCAGCTGAAATTGAATGCATAGCAGCCCTCGTCCCAATCATAATTCTTTTCCCACAAGGAGTTGCTCGGTAATAACAATATCGCTTCCTAGTTTCAACCATACAATGTCCGCCAGGCAATAGTGATTTAACTTTGTTAGTGCCGATATCTTCTGTAGTTAGTATATAGCTTGGTATTGGTAATACTCGCCTTGAAAAATATTTTGAAAGTTTTGGTCGAGTATAACCATTGGTAGCCATCAGAACATTTTTACATTTGATCATCACTCTAGAAGAAGTCACCTTGAAGTCCTCTTCAGTTTTATTAGATACTGAGTCAACTTTGGTCACAGGAGTTTTACCAAAAATTTGCGCTCCCGCTTCTATAGCAAGTTGTAATAATCCATAATGAAATTTGCGAGGTTGAACGGCGCCATGGTCTTGATAAAACTGCCCTCCAAAATATAAATCTGTTTTAATAGATTGAGACATTAACTCAGATTCTATCATGTTTGAATTAAAGTCTTCAATAGCCTTTAGTTTCATAAGATTTTTTGCCATATTGATTTGATCTTGGGGTAACCATGAAGTTCTTAACCTACCGCAAATTTGAAGTTCACAATCAATATTATTTGTTTTAATCAAGCTAGTTGTAAATTTTAAAGATGCATTAGCTTCTTGATGTATTTGAGCAGCAATTTCTGAGCCATATTGTCGAGCTGCTTGATCAGTTGAAACCTTGTGGCCAGATCCCAGCATGCCACCATTCCTAGTACTTGCACCAAATCCGATTTCTTCCGCATCGAGAACTACAACTTTTCGTCCTGATTTTGCTAAAGTTAGGGCTGCGCTAAGACCAGTATAGCCAGCACCAACAATAACTATATCTGCAATAGGAGGTAAGTCATTATTGTTTTTGTATTGTGGCTGATCTTCCCACCAGTAAGGGGTAAATTTTGTCATAGTAAAAAAAGTAGCTCAGTTATTCAATTACTCTATAGGCTATTTCTAAAAAAATCACTTAATCGAGTTGAAAATTCATTCGGATAAAGATATTTAATTTCGGAATGTCCTGCATTTTCAACAAACCAGGTTGTTAAATTAGCACCTTTTTTTTTGGCTAAAATTTCCATGTCTTGAGTGTGGTGAGGTAAAACACGTGTATCAGCTGTCCCGTGCATGGCAAAAAGTTGCCTATTTTCATGATTTACAAATGCTAATTCAGGAGCAGGTTCAAGTAGTGTTTCATTCCCAAAAATCCATGCCGCCCAAACTGCTCCATTTGCTAAAAATTGGGGTAAACCTTCTCTATTTAATTCTTCACGTACAATCTTTTGCAAATCTAAATATCCATTATCTAGAACAATAGCCTGGATACGCTGATCCAATCCAAAAGCAATTGCAGCGGTGGCAGCTCCCATTGAATCGCCATAAATACCGATATGTTTTGCATCTATACCTTGAACGTCTATAAGCCAATCAACACTTGCTATAACATCACGATATTCCTTAGTACCAATACTTATTTGACCATCTTCAATTGTTGATAAACCGTGATCACGCATATCAAATAACAAAACGTTAAAGCCAGCCTGGTGAAGCATTCCGGCTACAGTCAATAAGTCAGCGTCATGTTTGCTTATTCTAAGACCATGAACACATATCACAACAGGCGATTCACCGGGACCATCTTGAGTTACTGGTATCCACCATGCGTCTATTTTTATACCCTCATCTCCTCCAGGATATTGATGTGGCTCCCAGTAATCAACAAAATATTCATTAAAAGGAAAGTTTCTTTTGTCTTGATTATCAACAAAGTTACTTGGGGTGTTAGAGCAATCGCTACGACAACCTGGCTCTGCAGCAGCAAGTGTAGCGTAAATATAGTAACCAATACCGATATAAATAATATAAAACATCAATATTAAAATTAGTAAAAAAGTTAATTTTTTATATAAATTAATTTTTTGTATCATTATTTAGTTTTAACAATTTAGATTGATCAATTAGATTAATTAATTGAACTACTTGACCCGTAACTTCGTTAATTTTGAATTATTCAAAAAAAAGGCGCCTACAAAAGCGCCTTTTTTCATTGTTAATTAATTAAATTAATTAACAGCATCCTTTAACGCCTTACCGGCTTTAAATGCTGCAACATTAGAAGCAGCAATTTGAATACTCGCTCCTGTTTGAGGGTTGCGTCCTGTACGTGCAGCTCTATGCCTAACTACAAAGCTACCAAATCCTGTTAGTTGCACACTACCACCACTTGCAAGTGTTGAAGAAATAGCTCCAGTTGTTGCATTTAAGGCCCTAGCTGCATCTGCTTTTGACAAATTTGCTCCTGAAGCAATTGCATCGATTAAATCTGACTTATTCATTAAATTCTCTCCTAAAAATATAAAGTTTTCAAAAAAAGACATAGCGCCTAAGGGAAGACCCTTCAAAAGGAGGAAAGAATCAATTCACAACAATGTCTGGAAACCTCCAACACTACATCTGAGAATCCATTGTATATTAATTTTTGCTACAGTTGAAAAAAAATTTCAAAAAATTACCGATATTTAACGATTACTGTTTTTTAACAGTCTCTCTTTGTCTCTTTTCCAGTCTTTTTGTTTTATAGCTTGACGCTTGTCGTGTTCTTTTTTTCCTTTTGCAAGACCGATTTCAATCTTAATTTTACCTCTTAACCAATAAATTCTTAATGGAATAATCGTTGCACCCTTTTGAGATATTTTTTCTCCTAAACGATTAATTTCAATTCTATTTAATAAAAGTTTTCTCGTTCTGGTGGGATCAGGAATTATATGACTAGATGTGGTATTAAGCGGAGAAATGTGAGAGCCAAACAAAAATAACTCATTATTTTTTAGGATAACATAACTCTCCTTTATTTCCACCTTCCCTTCTCTAATACTTTTAACTTCCCAACCCTGTAAACTGAGACCTGCTTCTATCGTTTGTTCTATAAAATAGTCATGCCTTGCTTTTTTATTTAAAGCAATATTGTTTGAGGTAACTTTCTTATTCTTTGTCATGCATAAAATATCTAAAAGTGCAATTGCTCCATACTCACCCAAAAAGATGTATGAACTAGTCAATGCTATCGAAGACTATCCAAAATTCCTAAACTGGTGTGTCAGTAGTTACATTTTAAAGGAAACTAGCAACGAAATCACTGCCTCGATTGAGATTAATAAATCAGGCCTGATTCATTCTTTTACAACTCTAAATAAACTCAAGCCCTATGAGTTAATTGAAATGGATTTAATGGATGGGCCATTTAAAAGGCTTTCCGGCAAATGGAAATTTGCTCCACTTGGTAAAAATGCAACAAAAATTTGCCTCGACTTGGAGTTTGTATTTGAATCAAAAATATTGGATTTAGCTTTAGCTCCAACATTTAAGAAAATTACTAATTCACAATTGGATGCTTTTGTCACTAGAGCTAAAAAGATATATGGCTAATAATTTTGGCTTGAATTATCTTTCAACTGAAAAATATGAAACTTTTTGAACTCGCATATGAAGCACTTATGTGCAATGATGTTGATGAAAAACTCTTGCTAACATCGAAACTTTACCGTTACAAATTAACCAAAAAATCAATTGGTGATAAGTTAAATGTTAAAAGAATTGACCAACCTGGTAGACCTTTAAAACCAAATCTTGTAAATTTTCAAACGCCACCAAAGCGGGATCGTTCTGATCTTGGAATGGTAAAGACTATTCATTCTATATGTCATATTGAATTCAATGCGATTAATATAGCGCTAGATGCAGTTTATCGTTTTCAGAATATGCCCATTAAATTTTATAAAGACTGGATTAAAGTTGCCTACGAAGAATCTAAGCATTTTAATCTTTTAAGGGAATACCTCTTATACCTAGGTTTTGAATATGGTGACTTTGATGCACATAATGGATTGTGGAAAATGACAAATGAAACTGATTATGATGTGCTTTCAAGAATGGCTCTAGTACCAAGAGTTCTTGAGGCCAAAGGTTTGGATGTAACACCAAGTATTCAAGCAAAATTTAAAGACTCTAAATTCAAAAAAATGGTTAATATTTTGGACTCTATTTTCCTCGATGAAATTGGGCATGTAAAAATTGGTAATTACTGGTTTAAGAAACTTTGTAAAGACAGAAATCTAGATACTTTAGAGACTTTTGATTTACTTATAAAAAAACATATAGGTTCAAATCTAAAAGGTCCATTTAACTCTGATGCAAGGATATTGTCAGACTTTACTGAGGCAGAACTTGACTATCTTAACGATACAAATAATACTAACTAATCTCGTCCATCGCCTCATTAGCTAGACTATCAGCCATATCGTTTCCTGGGTCATCGCTATGACCTTTTATCCAATGCCAGTTAACTGAAAATTTTTGATTAAGAACATCTAATTGTTTCCAAAGATTGACATTTTTAACTGGCTTCCTGTTGGCAGTCTTCCAATCTTTTGCCTTCCAAGTGTCAATCCACTCATTAATACCTTGAATTACATACTTAGAGTCAGTATATAAGTCGACCGAAATGTCGTTTGATTTAAGTGCTTGTAACGCTCTTATGGAAGCAGTGAGTTCCATTTTATTATTAGTTGTATTTAACTCAGCTCCTTTTAATTTTTTGTCATGATCTTTATAACGCAACCAAACACCCCAACCACCAATACCTGGATTGCCACGACAGCCACCGTCGGTATAGATAACAATTTTTTCCATAAGTATTACCTATCTACATTAATTTGCATCCA
>CAZSHL010000058.1:0-7824 GCA_964606585.1 uncultured Piscirickettsiaceae bacterium | reverse complement strand
TTGATCTTTACTATAGCTGTTAAGTTAAAGTAATTTAAAAAAAGCCGCGTATTACGCGGCTTTTTATTGTTAAGAAGATATTTTAATACGTTAAAATTAACCCAAATATACACAAAGAGTGCAAATGATTAAAATCAAAAACGACTGGAGCTTAAAAGAGATAAAAGCACTATTTAATATGCCTTTTAATGATCTTCTGTTTATGGCTCATAGCATACATCGTGAGATTTTTGATCCTAACCAAGTCCAAGTAAGTTCGCTATTAAATATTAAAACTGGTGCCTGTCCAGAGGACTGTTCGTATTGTTCTCAAAGCTCTAAATATGATACTGGTCTTGAAAGAGAAAAATTAATGGAGATAGAGCAAGTCATAACTCAAGCTATGGAAGCTAAAGAAAAGGGTGCCTCAAGATTCTGTATGGGAGCAGCTTGGCGTAACCCAACAGATAAGAGTTTAGATAAAGTTATACCAATGATTAAGGGTGTCAAAGAGTTAGGAATGGAAACCTGTGTTACTCTTGGCATGCTTACTAAGGAACAAGCCTTTGCTCTTAAAGAAGCGGGCCTAGATTACTATAATCACAACATAGATACTTCAAAAGAGCATTACTCTAATGTTGTTACAACGAGAGTTTTTCAAGACCGACTCGATACTCTAGAGGCTGTGCAAAGTGCTAACATTAATGTTTGTAGTGGAGGTATTTTGGGTATGGGCGAAACGCAAACAGATAGAGCATCGATGTTACAATCATTGGCAAATCTAGAACCGCATCCAGATAGCGTTCCAATAAATCTATTAGTTCCTATTTCCGGAACGCCATTTGAAAATATAAAACCGCCTAGTGAAAGTGAATTTGTTAGAACAATAGCTGTTGCTAGAATTTTAATGCCAAAATCTGTCGTTAGATTATCGGCTGGAAGACTTGAAATGGGAGAAGGAATGCAAGCGCTTTGCTTTTTTGCAGGTGCTAACTCAATTTTTTATGGTGATCAATTACTAACAACTGACAACCCTACGGTTGACAATGATCAAGCACTCTTCGAACGTTTAGGCATTAATAGATAATCAGAAATGACTTTTTCTGGGCTTTTTGTTTGAAGAGTTTCTAAAATATTAGTCATCATTTTAAGGTCATCACTGGTAATTTTACGCAATATAGTGTCAATTTTAGTTTCATCCATATCAGATTCATTAAGCAAAAAGCCAGCTCCAACATCACTCAGCTTTTTAGCGTTTTTGGTTTGATGGTCATCAACAGCATGTGGGAATGGAATTAAGATTGCAACACTTTTTGTTGCAATCAGTTCAGAAATAGTCATCGCGCCTGCACGACAAATCACGATATCAGACCATTCGTATGCTTCCGCCATATTTTCTATAAATGGTTCGATATGAACATTAAGTTGAGGACAGTTTTGATAGGCAAGTTTCATCGTATCTATATGATTAACTCCAGTTTGATGCCATATATTCAGGGGCGTTTTAATTAAAGGTACTATTTCATTTATTTTCTTTGCTCCCAATGATCCCCCTATAACAAGTAAATTGCTTACAGTTTTAGGGCATTGTTTAGTTGTTGGACTAAAGAGAATTGGATTTCCAACAGTAATGGCATTTACTGAGGAGTCAAAAGTATCAGCAAAAGCCTGAAAACACTTATTTGCGATTTTAGAAAGTAAATAGTTGGTTTTACCTGGTATAGCATTTTGTTCATGAATTACTAATTTAGTGAAGAAAATTTTCGCCACTACTCCACCTACTCCGGATGCATAGCCGCCCATTCCTATAACAACATTTGGTCTATTTTTTAAAAATACTATGACGGTTTGAAAAAAGCCGATACCTGTTAACAACAAACCCTTAATCAGTGTAAATGGGTTTTTACCTCTTAATCCACCTGAATAAACACAATGAAGGGGATAGCCATGTTTGGGAACTAAGATTTCCTCCATACCAGATTTGCTTCCAAGCCATAATACTTGAGCTCCACGTTCGGTTAAGGATTTGGCTATTGCAAGTGCAGGAAATATATGCCCACCTGTACCCCCAGCCATGACGAGAATTTTTTTAGACATATACTCTTTGTTTGACATATTTAGTTTTATTTTCCATATCAATTCTGATCAAAATTGCTAATGAAATTATTGAAACGACCATTGAAGTACCACCATAGCTTAACAATGGTAGGGTAAATCCTTTTGGAGGCAAAAGGCCAAGGTTCATACCAATATTAACCACAATCTGCATTGAAAACCACGTGCAGATTCCAAAGGCGACGTATGAACTATATTTTCTACTTTTCTTTAAGGCTATCTTAGCAATGCTAAATCCTCTACTAAGTATGTAAGTATAAGAAAGTAATACAAAAAGCATACCCAATATACCTAATTCTTCTCCGATGACAGCAAAAATCATGTCAGTTTGAGGTTCTGGTAGCAAGGTATATTTTTGTATACCTCCACCAAGTCCGGTACCAAACCACTCACCCCTTGCAATGCCAATTAAGGCTTGACATGTTTGGTGAACTTCACATGGGCCAGTAAAAAAAGATGTTAGCCTGTAAAAACGTGTTGGGTCTGTGACAATAAAAAATAACACTATGACAAAAAACAATGAAACAACAATACCAAGCTGAATTTTATAAGAACCTGCAGCAAACAGCATTGCCATAGCTGTAAGAGAAATAATAAGTGTTGCACCAATATCCATCTCAAGTAAAAGCAAAATATCTGCAATACCGACAATTAACATAGTTTTAAAGAAGCCCTTCCATGGGCTGCGGACATCTTTTTCTTGACGAATAAGAAAGCCTGCCATATATAAAATCATTGCAAGTTTCATTAATTCTGAAGGTTGAAAAGTAGCAAAACCAAAACTAATCCATCTCGATGAACCGTTAACTGTAACACCAATCGGAGGTGGAAGAAACACCATTGTTAGTAATATTAAAGCAAGTAAAAATAGTGGGACAGATGCTTTCTTAAAAAAAGATATCGGTATTTTAAGAGCCATCAATCCAAAAGTTAACCCGGTACCAATAAAAATTGATTGTTTAATAAACCAGTTATAACTATTGAAATGAGCTAGTGAGGCTGAAAATGACATAATCCATCCAAAAACTATCAAAGAAAAAATGACAAAAACCATTGATTTGTCAGGCATTTGTCTTGTTTTAATTGTTTCACTTGATAGCATTTATGTACATATTTTATACTTGATTTATATTAGTTAAATACAAACAGATATATTAAGCAATATTTCAGTCAATGTGGGATAATGCTTCACTTTTAAAATCAAGCTAATTAACGATGATATCAACTGCAAATATCACAATGCAATTTGGCGAAAAGCCATTATTTGAAAATATTTCAGTCAAATTACAAAATAGTAATCGCTATGGTTTAATTGGTGCAAATGGCTGTGGAAAATCAACCTTGATGAAGATATTATCAGGTGAGATTAAGGCCACTCATGGTTCAGTGATTATTGACGAAGGAAAACGTCTAGGAATTTTATCTCAAGATCAATTTGCTTTTGAAGATCATCGTGTTGTAGATACTGTGATTATGGGCTATAAGTTATTGTGGGAAATTAAGCAGGAAAGAGATCGCATATATGCTCTTGATCAGATGAGCGAAGAAGAGGGTATCAAAGTTGCTGAATTAGAGATGCAATTTGCCGAAATGGATGGATACTCAGCTGAATCTGCTGCAAGTGAATTACTGCAAGGTCTAGATATACCTCTAGAGCAACATTATGGATTAATGAGAGAAATTGCACCTGGCTGGAAATTAAGAGTGTTGCTGGCTCAGGCACTTTTTTCAGACCCAGATATTCTACTTCTCGATGAACCGACAAACAACCTAGACATCAACTCAATACGTTGGCTTGAAGAGATATTGAATTCAAAAAAATCAACCATGGTTATTATTTCGCATGACAGACATTTCTTAAACAGTGTATGTACACATATGGCAGATCTTGATTATGGAGCATTGAATATTTTTCCAGGAAGTTACGATGACTTTATGATTGCTGCAACAGCGATTCAAGAAAAAATGAGGGCAAATAATGCTAAAAAAGAAGAAAAGATTAAAGAGCTAAAGCATTTTGTTTCACGATTCTCTGCAAACGCTTCCAAATCAAGACAAGCAACTTCAAGGCTTAAACAAATTAGTAAGATTGAGCTGGATGATATTAAACCCTCATCAAGAATTAATCCTTATATCATTTTTAACCAAAGCAAAGAACTATTTAGAAATATTCTTGAAGTAAAAAATGTTCACAAGAGTTACGATGAACTTAAGGTTATTGACAACATTAATTTAATGGTTGAGAGCGGTGATAGAGTTGCAATAATAGGTCAAAATGGAATTGGTAAAACGACTCTTTTAAGATTACTTTATGGTGACATAGAGAGTGATGATGGTTTAATCAAATGGAGTGAAAATGCCAATATTGGTTATTACGCCCAAGATCATAGCACTGAGTTTCAAAAAGATATAAGCGTTTTAGATTGGATGACACAATACAAAAGTGAAAAAGACGATATACAAGCTATGCGCTCTGTTTTAGGCAAGATGCTTTTTGGCAAGGAAGACATAAAAAAATCCGTCAAATCACTCTCTGGAGGAGAAAAAGGTCGTATGATTTTCGGAAGATTAATGCTCCAGAAAGCAAATATTTTATTAATGGACGAACCCACTAACCATCTAGATATGGAGTCAATTGAGTCTCTCAATCTAGCACTTGAAAATTACGAGGGAACTTTGATATTTGTTAGTCATGATAGAGAGTTTGTTTCCTCTCTTTCAACCAAGATAGTTGAACTCGGTGAAGACAGAATAAATTATTACGCTGGCAATTATGAAGACTACTTGTTAACTAGAGTATAAATATTGTATCAGTCATGGCAAAACCTTTAACCCTAAAATACCTCTAAAAAGACTTTTAGCGTAAAATTTATGAATCAATATTTAAATTATAGATACTAATGTTTACAGGAATAATACAAGCCATAGGAAAAGTGAATAATGTTGTACATTCTGACAAAGGAGCTATATTTAGTTTTGATGCCAGTGCACTTGATATGACGAGTGTCTCAATCGGTGATAGCATTGCTGTTAACGGTGTCTGTTTGACAGTTATTGATTGTTCTGATGATAATTTTTCTGCCGATATATCACAAGAAACTATAGACTGCTCAATTTTTGATAAATTACAAGAAGGACACAATGTCAATTTAGAAAAATCGCTAAGGCTAAACCAAGGAATAAATGGACATCTAGTTAGTGGCCATGTTGATGGCATTGGAAAAGTTGAATCGGTCTATAATGAAGGTGAAAGCAAGCGAATAAACTTGAGGGTTAATCAGAATTTAGTCAAGTATATTGCAAAAAAAGGCTCCATATGTATAAATGGTGTGAGCTTGACAGTTAATAGTGTAGAAAATGATGCCATTGGTGTTAACATTGTGCCACACACATCAAATGTTACCACTCTAGGAGAACTCAAGGTTGATACAAGAGTTAATGTAGAGATAGATATTATCGCAAGGTACTTAGAAAAACTTATAAACCACAACAATTAAAATTAACTTAATTAATTTTTATAAGATAACGAAAGATATGAAATCAACGATTGAAGAAATTTTAGAAGATTACAAGCAAGGCAAAATGATCATTCTGATGGATGATGAAGATCGTGAAAATGAGGGTGATCTACTTATTGCAGCCGAAAAAGTAACCAAGGAAGACATCAACTTCATGGCAACTCATGGAAGAGGCTTAATTTGTTTAACGTTAACTCAAGAACGTTGTCAACAATTAAATCTTCCCTTAATGGTATCTCAAAATAGTGACGCCCATTCTACAAACTTTACAGTATCAATTGAAGCTTCATCAGGAGTGACTACAGGTATTTCAGCTGGTGATAGAGCCAAAACAATTCTTGATGCTGTTGCTAAGGATGCAAATCCGATCGATATTGTTCAACCAGGCCATGTGTTTCCATTGATGGCACAACAAGGTGGTGTACTGATTCGTGCGGGACATACTGAAGCTGGCTGCGATTTGGCTAGAATGGCGGGATATGAGTCGGCCTCAGTTATTGTAGAAATATTAAATGATGATGGTTCTATGGCACGAAGCAAAGATTTGGAAAAGTTTGGTGCTAAACATGGATTAAAGGTAGGCACAATAGCTGATTTAATTCATTATCGAGTAGAAAATGAGAAGACAGTTGAGAGAATAAGTCAGAGGCCTTTTCAAACCAAATACGGAGAATTTAATCTTTTTTCTTATTTAGATAGCATTCACAATGATATCCATATAGCCCTCGTCAAGGGGAAGATAAGTGAAACAAGCGAACCATATGTTAGAGTTCATATGGAAAACATATTTAAGGATGTTTTACAAGAAGTTAAGCGTGGCTTTAGTATTAATAGCGCATTGAGTCAAATATCTGAAGTTGAGTCTGGAGTTTTTTTACTACTACGTAAGCAAGATAACCAGGCTATTCTTGAAAATATTGATAACCAGAACTATAGTAGTAATGATGATAGTAGGACTTTTGGAATAGGAGCCCAAATACTAGCTGATTTGGGTGTTACGAATATGAAGTCATTGGGAAGGCCAAGAAAATGGCCTGGCCTAGAAGGTTTTGGATTAAATATTACTGAATATATAAATATAAAGGAGTCATAGGAAAGTGAAAATTATTGAAGGTGATTTATCCATTAGAAATAGAAAAATTGCTATTCTTTCAAGTCGATTCAATTCATTTGTAGTCGAGCATTTAATTAATGGCGCTAAGCAAACATTATTAAAGCATGGCGCAGAAGAGGCTAACATTGATCTCATTTATGTACCAGGTGCCTTTGAAATTCCTTTAGCACTTAAGAAGATTGCTAGTGGCGGTAAATATGATGGTATTGTTGCCTTGGGTGCAGTGATACGTGGTGGCACACCTCATTTCGAATATGTTGCTGGGGAGTGCGTCAAAGGTATTTCGTACGTCTCTTTGGACTCAGAGGTGCCTATTGCCTTTGGAGTCTTAACGGTTGATACAATAGAACAAGCGATAGATCGTGCTAGTGATAATTCTGAAAATAAAGGTGCTGAAGCAGCGGAGAGTACTATTAGAATGATGAATTTGCTAGATCAGTTGTGACACCTAAACAACTTTCACGTGCAAGAGTTGTTCAAGCATTATATCAATGGCTAGTTTCTGATGAAGATCTTAAACTGATTGAACAACAATTCTTAAGCAAGAAAGAACCATATCCGCCGTATAAATTTTCAAAAACATACTTTTCTAATTTATTTCGTAATATTCCAAAGAACCTATCCTTGTTGGATGAAATCATTGAGTCATCAATTAATAGAAGTCTAGATAAATTAGGAACAACTGAGCGTGCTGTTTTATATATTGGAGTCTATGAACTTAAATTTCAGCTTGAAGTGCCATATAAGGTTGTTATTAATGAAGCTGTTGAGTTGGCAAAGTTATATGGAGCAGAAGGTGCACATAAAATGATAAATAATGCCTTAGACAGCTTAGCAAAAGAACTTCGAAATATTGAAATTAGTCCTAGCCAAGAAATTCAAAGTTAATCACTAAAATGACAGGCTACCATATGGCTTTCATTTTGTGGACTTAAAATAGGCTTTTCTTTAGCGCAAATATCTTGCACTTTTTGACACCTTGTTCGAAAAACACAGCCAGAAGGTGGGTTGATAGGTGAAGGTAATTCGCCTTCAATTAAGATTAGTTTTTTGTTCTTTTCAATTTCAGGGTCAGGAATAGGAACCGCAGATATTAAT
>CAZSHL010000057.1:0-7901 GCA_964606585.1 uncultured Piscirickettsiaceae bacterium | reverse complement strand
ACAACTCGACAAGATTCAAATGCAACTTAATTTTGATCGATCAAACGAAGTTACCTTAAATCCACTAAGATTTTCTGCAAGCTTATCTGTCGTTAATGAGATATTGCCGAGGGTTATTGCTCGTATACATAAAAGTAAGCCAGATATGCTCTTCTATGTCAACTCTTTACCAATAGCCAATATGGGTAAAGCCATCAGAAGAGGCAATGTTGATTTTACTTTGAGCCCTAGACAGATTGATCACGCCAATATTATCTCCAAGAGGCTACTTTCTGCGAGAGAGGTTTGTGTGATGCCAAGTAAACATCGCTTGTCATCTAAATCAAGCTTATCGGTTGATGACATAAATAATGAAAAAATGATTATGGCTTCAAGAACTGATCCTTCATATGAGAGCCATAGAGCACTTCTATATCAACACAAAATTAGATATAAGAAGGTTCTAGAATCTCCATTCTCAACTCTTTCAATGTCGATGATTCCAGATCTCAATGCCCTATCAATAAACAATGTATTGATTGCTGAACTTGTTTGTCAGCATAATCAACATTTGACTTGGAGGTATGTGGATGAGTTTAACCTGCAAACTGATTTTTACCTTTCAATGCCACCATGGTTAAGCCAGTCTAATACTGAAAATCTATTTTTATCCAGTTTTCAGGCCTCATTTGCAAAAACAACAGCAAAGCTCGGTATAGATGTCGAGCTGACCGCTAGCATTGATGCAGCGATATGATTTTTTAAAAGGAAAGTTAAACCGTTTCTAGTTTGATACCTTGGCGAATAAAATTTGCCATCCATCTGCCAGCAAATTCACCTTGATGTTTAATATCAAGAGATTTTAAAGCGGACTTATAGTTTTTGCCTATACGTTCCTTACGTCTTAGAATTAGATCTTTACAAAGTTCTGGTGTAAATTCAGGGTGTTGTTGAATCGCCAGTACTTTGTTTTCCATGTAAAAACCAGAAATATGACAAAAATGATTGCTCAGAAAACGTGTTGCATTTTTCGGCATTTTAGTTACCTGATCTTGATGCATTGATAATAGATAAACCTTTTCTAGTGCTGGCTCAAGCCACTCAGGTTGACTCTCTATCTTTACTGACGTGACGCCTGCACCCCAACCATTATTGCATCTTTCAACATGACCTCCTAATGCGTGAGCTATGGCTTGATGGCCATAACATATCCCTACCATGGGGATGTTGTTTTGATAGATTTTTTGTATCAAGCTAAATAAATTATGTTGCCATTCAAGGTACTCAAATACAGAGTATTTACCACCCGTAATCAAATATGCATCAAATTCATCTACGTTGATATTTAAATTATCCTCAAGGCAATGTAAGGTTAACCATTCTGTTCCAGGCAATTTAGGTGCCAGCAAATCAATAAAACGTTCATTAGATGGTTTGTGACGTTTTTTGATTGGATCGCCAGGTGTTAGGATACAAATACGCATATTTTTTCATTAACTAACCGATTTAGAGCAAAATGCTATAAGCTTTTCTATAAGTTTGCAATTTTATTATTGCATATTAATAGTCTATTAGATTTGGTTATGTTTCTTCTTAGCACTCAATCAAATAGAGTTATTTATCCTTTAAATGCCTGATCTGACAGCAAATACTCTTTCTCTTCACTAGTACTCTCTCTTCCCAATATCTCGTTCCTATGTGGGAACCGACCAAATCTTTCTACTAAGTTTTTATGGTGAAGTGAGTATTCAAGGTTAAAGTTATTTCTTTTAAACAATTCAACCTGTAAGTTTTGATGGTCTATGTTTTCACTATGCATCAGAGGCATAAATAAAAAAAGCAACTTTTCTTCGTCTAAGCCTTTATCAAAATTACTCGCAATAGCTTTCAGACTAACTTTTACGGCCATCTTCTCTGTGTGAAAGCTTTTCACTTGACCTCTATACATGTTAAGTGGAAATTGGTCTAGAATAATTATCAGCGCTAGAGCGCCTTCAGGTGTGTCTTGCCACTCATCAAATTCACCCTTAGAGGCTCTTTGCCAGTATCGCTCGAATCGCTGTTTAATGTCATTGTCTATTTCTGGTGTGGAAGTAAACCAGTATTTTTTGCTTTTTTCATCAAACCAGTAATCGATAATATCACGGTAATGCATGGCTATTTTTTTCTTCCAAGCAAAATTTAATTTTTGTGTTCATATTTAATCTAATATCTCATCACCCAAATCAAATACTTCTTTAGGGAAGTATTTACTTAATCGCACATCCGCGGATCTAGCATGACCTTCCATACCTTCTAGCCTTGAAATTCTAGATGCAGTTTGAGCAATATTTTTCGTTGATTCTCGCGTCATTCTTTGCCATGTTAGTACTTTTAAGAATTTGTGTGCTGATAAGCCACCCGAATAACGGCCGGCTCCTTTAGTCGGTAGAATGTGGTTTGGACCAGATGATTTATCACCAAAGGTGACCGTCGTTTCCTCACCTAAGAATAGTGATCCATAACAGGTAAGATTGTCAAGCCACCAGTCAAGGTCTTGGCATTGGACCTCTAAATGTTCGGATGCATATTGATCTGATATAAGAACAACTTCTTCTCTTGAGTCACACAAAATAACCTCACCATAATCGCGCCAGGCACAATATGCAGCATCTTTAGCTGTTGGCGGAAGTTTATCAATATATTGTGGGATCAATTCCATCACCTTTTCGGCCATCTCTTTTGACGTGGTAAACAACCATCCAGGTGATTCATGTCCATGCTCTAGTTGACCGACTAAGTCAATCGTAACGATTTCAGAGTCGGCTGTTTCATCAGCAATAATGGCAACCTCTGAAGGACCTGCGAAGACATCAATTCCAACCTTTCCGAATAGTACTTTTTTAGCTTCTGCTACATACTTATTTCCCGGACCAACAATGATGTCTGCTTTCTTGCCTGTAAATAATCCATACGTCATACTAGCTATTGCTTGGACTCCGCCAAGTGTCATCATATGGTCAGCGCCAGCAGTTTTCATTGCATAGAGAACATAAGGGTGAATGCCCTTCCCCTTGAAGGGTGTAGAGCAGGCTATTATACAAGGAACACCTGCAGCCTTAGCGGTGGCTATACTCATATAGGCTGAAGCGATATGAGCATAACGCCCAGTAGGGACATAGCATCCAGCAACATTAACAGGAATCAGTTTTTGACCTGCTTCAACACCATTATTTTTGGTATAGAATTCTGCAATAGAGTCACGCTGTGCTTTGGCAAAGTTGTAAACCTGTTGACAGGCAAAGTCAATATCATCTTTGACATTTTGCGGCACATTAGCAATAATTTTTTCAATATCATTTTCAGGAAGTAGAATATCGCCTTTCCAATCATCAAGGCTAGCAGCATATTCACGTACAGCTTGCTCACCATTTTCTTCAATGCAAGTAAGCATCTCGTTAACAACCTTCTGTGCTTCTAAGGTTGTTGAATCAGCCGTCTTTTTGGCTTTTTTTAGATATTTCATTGACTGTATCTATCGCTGTATAAAGAAAAACTACTTTTTATCATATTTAACCTATAATTAACTGCTTATTGGCGTCTAGTTTGATTCATAATACATGGTCTAATGTTGATTGAACAGGTTAATACAAAATATGAAAATTCACTAAATTTTATACCCACTAATATAATTAAGAATGTCATCTAGAGAATTAAGAACTACAAGAATGATCCTGAAATTTGGTATTTTTAAGGTGCCACTTATTTGGCTTTGTATGCCAAAGGTCATTGAGCATACTGATGAAAGAATAGAGATCAAAATAGTCTTAAGAAGAAGAACCAAAAATCATTTAGGAAGCATGTATTTTGGTGCTCTGGCTGTAGGTGCTGATGTCACAGGTGGTTTCCTTGCGATGGACCCTATTGTAGAGAGTGGACGAAATATTCATTTAATATTTAAAGACTTTAAGGCTGATTTTCTTAAACGTCCAGAGGGAGATGTTCATTTTTATTGTAATGATGGTTTAGTAATTAGAGAGCTTGTAAACAAAGCCATTGAAACAGGTGAGAGACACAACTATAAAATGAACATAGAGGCAGCAGTGCCAAAACTATCTGATGATATAGTTGCTAGATTTGAACTTACTTTGTCATTAAAAGACAAGACTCCCTGAGTAATTTATTTTATCTAATATATTGTGTTGCTATTTTTGCTGCTAAATCGGCATTATTTTGTATCAATTTAATATTTGCATTAAGACTTTCACCTTGAGTTATTTCATTTACCTTTGACAGCAAGTAAGGGGTTATTTCTTTACCAGTAATTTTTGCTTTATCGACTTCAATAATTGCATCATTTATTGCTTGATTCATCACCACTGTTTCCAGCTCAAATGCTTCAGGTATTGGATTTGTTACCAACACGCCTCCATTAATTGAAAGTTGCCATTTGGTCTTTAATATTTCAGCTATATTTGATGCTGTATCAATTCTGTAGTCAACATCAAAGCCAGATCTAGATGAGTAAAAGGCCGGTAACTCTGAGGTTTTATAGCCTATGACTGGTACACCTTTGGTTTCTAGATACTCAAGAGTTAATCCAATATCAAGTATTGCTTTTGGTCCTGCACAAACTACGCATACGTTAGTTTTAGAAAGTTCCTCAAGATCTGCAGAGACATCAAAAGTTTTCTCTGCACCTCTATGTACGCCACCTATTCCACCAGTAGCAAATACAGCTATTTTTGCCATATTCGCAATTATCATAGTAGATGCTACTGTTGTAGAGCCAGATAATTTTTGTGAAATAGCAACAGCGAGATCTCGTCTTGAAATTTTTATAACTTCATCGTTGGTTGCTAAAAACTCAATTTCATTTTTGCTAAGTCCGACCTTTATGCGTCCATCAATTATTGCTATAGTTGCTGGGATAGCATTATTTGTACGTACAGTTTTTTCAACACTAATCGCAGTTTCTATATTTTTTGGGTATGGCATGCCATGAGAGATAATGGTTGATTCAAGGGCGACAATTGGTAGTTTTTTATTTATGGCATTTTCTACATCAGGGTGGATATCAAAGTATTTATTTAGTTTCATTTTTGTTTCTCTTTAATATACGTTCAACATTTTTTGGCGACATGTCGCTACTAATAGTATTTTTACTTTTTAATGCAATTGTTGCAGCTGCAGAGGCATATTTTGCAGTTTTTTCAATACTGTTAAATTTCAAAAATCCATAGACTAACCCTGCTACAAAGGCATCTCCTGCACCATTCGCACTTTTCACTGTAATATTTCGTTGGCAGTATTTTCCATTCTCCTTACCATCGTAATAAAACACACCCTCCTTCCCTAAGGTGATAAATATTTGCTTACATCCTCTATCAAATATGCTTTGAGCGGCCTCTAGCATACTTTTCCTACCTGAAATTTTGATCCCAGTAATAAGTTCTGCTTCCAGTCTATTTGGTTTGACTGTATGAAATTTACCAATAATCTCAATAATTTTTGAAGTCTTGGTAATGGATACGGGGTCTAAAAACAAAGGGACATGACTAAATTCATCAGTAATGTATTTGATTACTTTGGTAGGAATGTTTGTGTCAATTACAATTACAGAGCTTTGATTTAGTGTGTTGCTATAGCCTTTTATATCTTCGATACTCATTTCATTGATAATTCTCATGTCCGATATCGAAACCAACATATCATTGTTGTCGTCAAGGATAGATAAATATTGGCTTGTTGGCAATGTGTCATGTTTTTTAATATAAGAAGTGTCCACATTAGCTCTTTGAGTCTTATCAATTAAAAATTCCCCTAAGGCATCAGCGCCAACATAAGAAAAGATCTTTGAAGGAATAGAAATGCGAGATAAATTTTCAGCAATGTTCCTTCCAACACCACCAACAGACATAGAAATTTCGCCTGGATTTGAATCATTTAGAGCAAGAGGATTGTCAGTAGAGCCCTGGAGATCTATATTGGAACCACCTATTACAGAAACATATGGCTCTGATTGTGTCACATAACCCCTACCTTTAATCAGTTTTTTTCTCACCATGTTTGAAATATGCACACCTACAGATGAACGGGTAATTTCTAGCTTTTTAGCGAGCTGATCTTGACTGACCATGGGATTAGAATTTATTAATCTGAGTAATTCTCTTTCCCTTTTAGTTATCTTCATATAAATAAATATTTATATTATAAATATATATTTATTTTATTCCTAAATATACATTAGTTTTGAATTAATTTAGAATGTTTGATAACATGTAAGTATGGTTTAAGTTCTTAAATTGAAGTTAACTTATAGGAGAAGGTATGTCAATATATGAAAAACAAGAAGCTGCAAGAGGAAGTAAGGATATGGATGCTTATGCAGCAACTTTGCATGATGAATTTGAATTTGTAATGCATCTGGATAATTCTAGAAAGAATAAAGACGAGGCTATGGAGATGTTTACATTTATGATAAATAATGATGACTTCGTCATACATGAGTCACGCTGCCTTTACGAAAATGATGATGCTATGGTTACACATGCAATCATGAGTTTTCCTGATGGAACTCGTGAAGCGGTTCTGGCCTATAATCAAATCAAGGAT
This sequence comes from uncultured Piscirickettsiaceae bacterium, assembly GCA_964606585.1. GTDB lineage: Bacteria > Pseudomonadota > Gammaproteobacteria > PS1 > Pseudothioglobaceae > Pseudothioglobus. The sequence continues at coordinate 1,328 of CAZSHL010000057.1, read as the reverse complement.
GGAAAGATTATACGTTTGGAGACTGGAGCGACCCTTCTTCCGTAAGTAAAAATAGATCTTAAATAGAAGGATTCTTCAAGTATCTCTTCGTTTATAAATTGCAGTCTTTTAAATTATTTGTCACAACAGAGTATATAAAAAGGCCGATAGTACAATTAAAATAGTTTAAAACTATCTTGATGCTGATTTATTTATTTTTCCCATTGGCTTTAATTACATCAAGTTCACTTGGAATATTGATATCGCCCAAATGGGCATTTGCCCCTTTTGTCTGGGTGCTTTTAATTGTTCCTATAATTGATTTAATATTGCCTAAATTAGACAATAAAGATGAAAATTTAAATGATACAAAACTTCATAATCTGGCGCTTATTGTTATCCTTCCTGGCATTATATTTTTAATCGTATTTGGTCTTATTAATCTCTCCAATTCCTCTATGTCGCATTATAGTGCAGCTGCTATTGGGGCTGCTGTTGGTATGTCAGGGGGCTCAATTGGAATAACCACCGCTCATGAATTAATTCACCGTAGTAATAAATACATGAGAGGTGTAGGCGTTATGCTATTAGTATTATGTCTTTATGGTCATTTCCGAATAGAACATATTTATGGGCACCACAAAAATGTTGCCACCAAAGAAGATCCTGCATCAGCTAGAAAAGGGGAGAATTTCTATTTTTATTTTGTTAGATGTGTAGTAATGAGTTTAGTGTCCTCATGGAAGATAGAAAAGAATTTACTAAATAAAAAAAATATAAATGCATTTAGTCTTAAAAATAGAATAATCAATTATTTTGTTCTAGAATTACTATTGGTAGCAGTGTCTTATTTGGTTGCTGGATTAAATGGAGTAATTTTTATTCTGGTACACTCTTTTGTATCTGTTCTTTTGCTAGAGCTTGTAGATTACATTCAGCATTATGGCCTTCAAAGAAAAAAAATTAATGAAAAATATGAAAGATACAATGAACTGCATGCATGGAACAGTAGGCATCCATCCGCCAACTGGTCAACATTTAATCTTGGTCTTCATAGCGAGCATCATCAAACTGCTTCAAAGCACTACCCTTTGTTTTCACAAAATAAACAACAAATGGAAATGCCAGTTAACTTTCCAATGATGCTTGTAATGGCCCTTCTTCCTTTAGTTTGGTTTAAAGTAATGGATTCTAAATTGGTCGAGTTAGTGAGCACTAAAGGTTAACTGCCGAACAACCTTCTTCACGCATCAAACGAAATTTGGATTTTTATGTATACTAGCTTTAACTAATGTATAGCGAGTGATTCATGACACCAGATGAAAAAATTCAAGAACTTAATTTGATAT